>DHMA01000201.1:8454-8630 GCA_002405555.1 Opitutia bacterium UBA4654 | reverse complement strand
ATTTTCCCGACTATCGGCGTCTTCAAAATGTTTGCGTCTATTTTGGCGCGTCCCGCGGGCGTCCCGCCGTAGAATTTCAGGGCGACGACCGCCGCCCCCGCCGCGAAGACGAAGACGGGCACGCCCACTGTCAGCGCGTCGCCGATGAAGTTCATCATTTTTATAGCGAAGTTTTC
>DHMA01000201.1:0-8390 GCA_002405555.1 Opitutia bacterium UBA4654 | reverse complement strand
ATGTTCGCCATCATCGACTTTATGCGCGGGAGCATGAAAAACAAAAACATCAGCACGACCGCCGACGCCGTCGCGCACAAGAACGCGGGGTAGGCGAGCGCGGATACGATTGTCGCTCGCAGTTTGCCGCGCTCTTCGATGTACTCTATGATGTTGTCGAAAACGAAGCCGAGGTTCGCCGTAGATTCGCCCGCCTCGACGAGGTGCACTACGGACGCGTCGAAAGTTTCGGGGCGTTTGGACATTGCCGCGGCGAGCGTTTTGCCCTCGCTCAGTTCCGCGTACAGTTCGCGGGCAAGCCCCTTTACGCGCGGGTCGAGCGAGCGCGTGGAGAGCGATTTCAGCGCGTCGCCTACGGGCATTCCGCCGCCCCCGCAGAGCTGTTTTAGCTTCTTTACGAGCGCGAGGGCGGATTTCTCTCCGCCCGACTTTTTCGCAGGCTTTTCCGTCTTCGCCGCCTGCGTCGCCGTCGCGCGGACCGAAAGCGGCGTCAGCCCCGACGCGGACAGTCCGAGCGCCGCGGTTTTTGCGTCCGCCGCGTCGATTTTTCCCGTGCGGATTTTTCCCGCTGCGTCGCTTGCCCTGTACTTAAATTCGGGCATTGTTTCCCTCCGACTGCGTTGCGTAGTACATGATTTCTTCGAGCGAAGTCGAGCCGCGTTTGACAAGCTCCCACCCGCATTCGCAGAGCGTGCGCATTCCGCGCGATTTAGCGAGTTCGGCGATGTCGCGGGCGGTCGCGCGGGAGGAAATCATTGCGCGGATTTCGTCGTCGCAAAGGAGGACTTCGAAAATTCCTATCCGCCCGAAATAGCCTATCCCCCTGCATTTGTCGCAGCCTTCGGGGCGTTTGACAAGCTCGGCGAAACGCGCCTCGTCTTCGCGCACGCCGAGAGCCGCGAGGTTGTTTGCAAGCACCCCGCGCGGAATGTCGGCGCGGACGGCGCAGCGGCAGAGCCTGCGCACGAGCCTCTGCGCCAAAATCATTTCGACGGAGGAGGCAATCAGGAACGGCTCGATGCCCATGTCAACAAGGCGCGTGAGCGCGCCCGCGGCGTCGTTTGTGTGCAGCGTGCTCAGCACGAGGTGCCCCGTAAGCGACGCGCGGATTGCGATGTCGGCGGTCTCCCTGTCGCGGATTTCGCCTACCATTATGACGTCGGGGTCTTGGCGCAGAACAGAGCGCAGAACCGACGAGAACGTCAGCCCGATTTCGGGGTGGACCTGCGTCTGGTTGACGCCCTCGACCTCGTATTCCACGGGGTCTTCCACCGTGATTATGCGGATTTCGGGAGCGCGGAGTCGGCGGATAAACGCGGTAAGCGTTGTGGATTTTCCCGAACCCGTGGGGCCTGTCACCAAAATTATTCCGTGCGGGCGCGATAGGGGAACCGCGATTTTCGCGGCGTCGTCTGGCATGAAGCCCAAGTCCTCTATCGTAACGGGGCGCGATTTTTGCGAGAGCAGGCGCAGCGATACGCTTTCGCCGAAAATCGTCGGCAGGCTCGAAACGCGTATGTCGATTTCGCCGCCGTCCTTTGTTGCGAATGTAATGCGGCCGTCCTGCGGGCGGCGTTTTTCCGAAATGTTCAGCCGCGCCATGATTTTTATGCGCGACACCACCGCGTCCTTGAAGCGCGAAACGGTTTCGGGCAGTTTCAGCGGCACGAGGTTTCCGTCGATTCTGAACCTGATTACGAGCGCGTTTTTCTGCGGCTCGATGTGAATGTCTGTCGCGCGGTCGGACTTTGCGCGGGCGACAAGCTCGTTGACGAATTTTATGACGGCGGCGTTTTCGTCCTCCTGCGCGTCGGCGTCGTCGATGTCGGAGAAGTCGTCGTCGGAGTCGCCGTCGAAGCTTTCCGCGCCGACTCCGAACGCCTCCGAGAGCGCGGCGTCGAGCGCGTTTGTCGGCACTATTTTCCATTCGGGCTTTTTGCCCGTGATTGCCGCAATCCACTTCGACGCGTCGGGGGAGGGCGGCCACGAAACCGCGAGAGCGCCGTCGTCGCACGGCATGCAGGCGTATTCGGAGATTATCCTAAGCGGCACGCTCTCGGTGGGATTTTTTGCGGGCGTCGGGGCTTTGCCCTCCCTGATTCCCGAAAATTCCGCGAGCCTGCGGGCGATTTCGCTTTCGGTCAGCCGCCCGCGTTCGAGAATGAACGCCGCGCGTTTCGACGCCTCCGTTTCGCGCAGTTCCGCGATTGCGTCGGGCGCGAGCGTGTCGGAGAAAATTTCGAAGATGTCGTTTTCGCTGTTCATCGCGCCTGCTCCGTTGTTTTTCTTGCGCCGAAAACCGACGGTCTTTGCGCGTTCGCCGCGCCGTTTTTATTTGCGGCGGCTGCGGCGGGGGAGGCAATGTTCGCGGGTTGCGGCGCGGGGCCAGTCGGGGCGTCGGGAGTTTTGAGTGTGAGGGTAAGCGATTCGATGTTGCTCGAAACGCTCACGCTGTTTGTTTCGTCGTCGTAAAAATCGACAGTGTAGGGGCTTTTCTCCGACAGTTCCTGCCGCAGTCCCACAGTGTACGAGGTTTTTGCGGCGGTGTCGAAAAGGTCGAATTTCCACTTGCCGTCAACGCAGTAGATTGCCCGCAGTTCGAGCGCGGCGCGTTTTGCGTCCGCGCCCGTAGCCGCCCTTGCTCCCGCCCGCGCCGCCGCGCGCTTCGAGCCGAAGGGGTTTTTTGCCAGCAGTTTTTCGACCGCCTCGCCCCGCTTTTGCGGCGCGGTTTCGCCCGCCGCGAATGCGGAGAGCGCGGCAGCCGCCGCGAGTGCCGTTAACGCGATTTTTTTCATCGTACCGCCCTGCGCGATTTTTTCGCCGCGCGTTTTTGTTTTGTTTCGGGCTTTGTTTCCGATTCGCCCGCCGCTTCGGTTTTTTCTTCCGCGTTTGCGCCGGAGGTAATCGATTTCGGCAGCACCGTTTTTTCGAAAGAGCTGAACTTGCGGTTTTCCACGCCCATGGTCTCGTTTTGCGCGTCGTGGAATTTGCCCGTTTCGAAGTAGCGCGCAACCTCTTTCGACGTTTCCTCCGAGCCTATTTTGTTTTTTGCAAGCAGGGAGGAATACGCCTCGCTTCTTACCATTGTCGGGCGGATAAATATGATAAGCTCCGTGCGCTCCACCTTTTCGGAATTGGGTTCGAAGAAGTGTCCCACGAGCGGGAGGTCGGAGAGCAGGAAGACTTCGCCGTCGGTCTTTGTGGATTTCGTCTGTTGCAGACCCGCAAGAATCACGGTTTCGCCGCTCGCCGCCGACACGAAGCTTTCCGCCTCGCGCTTGCCGATAATCGGCTGGCTTACGTCGTTGATAAGCTGCGTGCGGACGACCGATTCCACGGTCTGTTTTATCTCCATCTGCACGACTCCGTTTTCGCCGATGAGCGGCTTTACTTCGAGGATTATGCCGATGTCCTTCCACTCGACGGTGTTTTTCGTCTGCGGGTAGTTTGTTGTTTCGATGGAGGTTGTCTGCGTGATGAGAGCCTGCGTTTCCGAGACGTTGATTGTGGCCTTTTTGTTGTGCGTTGTGACAATCGACGGCGCGGAGAGGATTTTAATGTTGTTGTTTTGCGACGCCACGCTGAACACGCTGTTGAAGCCGTATTCGTCGATTGAGAGCGTAAACGGCGAGGTTTCCGTGCCGTCCATTGCGGCGACCGCCGTCCGCCCGTTCCAGCCCTTTTTGCCGGAGTCGTCGGAGAGCGTAGAGTAGCCCAGCCCGAACGACGAAAGCCCCGATGTCTGGTTGTCGGTGAGGGTGACTTCGGTTATGATTACGTCGATTTTCACCTGCGCGAGGACGATGTCGATTTTCTTTATGATTGCGTCGATTTGTTTGAGGTCGGTGGGCGTGCCGTAGACCACAACAGAGTTGCTGCGCTCGTCGGCGACAATCGTGATGTAGTCGGAGAACTGCAACGCCGCGCCCGTGGGGTCTGCCGTGAGGTTCGTGGGGAGCTTCGAGGCGTTCGCCGTCTTGTTTTGCGCGTTGGAGATTCTATTGGCGCGGTTGGCGGCGTTGACTGCGGCGGTCTTTGCGTTCTGCGCGTTTTTGGCGGCGGTTTTCTGCCCTTTTACGACGCTGTTCAAAACGCTTTCGATGTCCTTCGCCTCGCCGTGTCTTATATAGAATACTTCCGACTTCGTGAGCGGCTGCGCGTCTACGTCGAGCTTTTCGATGATGTCGGTTATGTTTTTGAGGTTGCCCTTTGTCGTCGCGATAAGCACTTGGTTTGTGCGCTCGTCGGCTTCGATTGTGGTTTTGTCGAAATATTTTTTGAGGACTTCGCTTTTAAGGGTTGCGAAGCGGCGTTTGAGGTCGTCGGCGGACATGTTTTTGAGCATGACAACGCCGATGTCCTCGTTGATTTTCGTTGGCGTGTCTATTTTCGAAAGCAGGGCTTCCACCCGCTGGTGGTTCACGAGGGTGTCGGTAAGCAGGAACGCGTTTTTCTGCGGGAAGAGCGCGATGAAGGGCGCGGCTTCGGGCGATACGCATTTTAGGAGCGTCTGCTGGAACGTTTCTGCGTCGGCGTATTTAAGCTCGTAGAGTTTCGAGAAAATCTCCTGCGTGGGCGCGATGTCTTTTGCCGAGCCCGAAATGAGCGCGGGAGCCTGCGTTGCCGACACCCCCGACGGCGACGCCTTGAAAAACTTTTCGCCGAGGGGCGTTATCGCAACCCCGTTTGCCGTCAGAAGCGACTTGAACGCAACTATCGCCTCCGACCTCGACAGTTTGCCCTCCGTCGAAAAATTAATCTTCACGTTCGGCAGATTCGGCGCGACGATTGCGATTTTCCCCGTCAACGCCTCCAAAATCTTCACCGTGTTTGCGGGAGTTTCGTCCACGAGGAAAAACGGCCCCTGCGGGGCGTCGTCAAGCTTTGGCGATTGCAGGGCGGAACTTTGTTCGGGTTTCGCCCCGTCGGCGCGTCCGCAGACCGCCGCCGCCGCCGTTGCGACGGCAAACGCCGCCAGTTTTAGTGTCTTAAATTTCATTGCAATGTGGTAAATGTGTATTTTTGCCCCGCGCGGCTTTTGCGCGCGAAAGCCCGAAATGTATAGTCTCCGTATTATTAAATGCAACAGCTATCCGAAAGTTTCCGAAAAAAAATAAAAAAATGAGTTGCATTTGGACGCGCCGAACATACAGTGGACTCTATGAAACTTCGTAATTCAGTTTTTCTTACTTTGATTGCCGCAGGCGCGGCTCTGCTCTCAGGCTGCAATGTGGCGGACGAAACCACGGCGCACCAGAAAAGCACGGTTTTCGGTCTCTACACCTACGAACCCGCCTGCTTTGCCCCCTCGTCTCCCACGTCGATGACCGTCCGCACGGACGACGCTTGCGGCATGGAACTGCCTTCCGGCGACAGAACCCAGTTCCTCTGGGGTCTCATCTCAATCGAAGACTACTAATATTTCGGGAAAGTTTCGCGCGGACGGGCTACCTCCACATGCTCCGCGCGGCATTTGCCTAAACGCTCCGTCGTTCGAACCGCCGCAGGTCGGCTGTCGATATATCGTCGGAGCGTTTTTTTATCCCCCCATTCAACACATGGATTCCGTTTATACAATAGACATCGGCAATACGCGCACGCACTGCGCGCTCGTTTCCGCAAGCGGCGGAAAGTACGAAATACTTTCGTCGGCGGACTACATGAGCGCGGACTTTGCGCGGATTTTCGCCGAAGAACGCCTGCTCGACGCAAGCGGCGCGGACGCCGCGGCGTGGTGCTCCGTAGTGCCGAAATACTCGGACGCGCTTTCGGAAGTTCTTGACGGGCGGAGGTCTTTCAGGCTCTCGCACAAAACATCGCCCATTGAAATAGACCTGCCGAATCCCGCCCAGCTGGGGCAGGACAGAATTGCCGACGCCGTCGGCGCGGGGCTGTTTTTCGAGCCGCCGTACATCGTGGTGGACATGGGAACTGCGGTCACGATTGACTTGGTCGATTCGCGCGGGAAATACGCGGGCGGGGCAATCGCCCCCGGAATGCACGCGTTTGCGGAGTATCTCAACGAACGCGCGGCGCAGCTGCCCAAAATAAACCCCGCCGACGCCGACTACGGGGCGAGCATCGGCAGGGACACGGTTTCGGCAATGCACGTCGGCTGCGTAAAGGGATTTTGCAAGCTCGCCGACGGGATTATCGCAGACATCGAGCGCGACTTCTTCGGCGGCGGGAGCGCGGCGGAGCGCACGGTTTTCACGGGGGGGAGCGTTGGGCTTCTTCCCAAAAAATGGCTTGCAGACAGGAAAATCGAGTCCAATCTTGCAAACTTGGGTTTGGCAAGGTCGTACCTTTTGAACACGGAAAAAATATAGAATATGAAAAAGATTTTGACGGCATTTATATTGGCTTCGCTGGCGTCGGTTTCGTTCGGAAACCCGTCGCCCGAACTTCTCAAAAACAAGGCGGACTTTTCGAAGACCGAACTGTTCGAATCGAACGCGGTGTTTGCCGACAAGGCGGCGAACGCGGCTCTTCTGCGCGACTACGAGGCGAACCCCGCCGCGTACAAGCCCGACCAGCTTCTGCCCGTCGCCGTCTGCTACCTGAGCTTCGGCGACATTCCGAAGTCGAAGGCGGCGTTCGAGTCTTTCCTGAAAACCTCGCCGAAAAATATCCGCGCCCTCAGGACTCTCGGCACGATAAGCCTTATCGCAAAGGATTTCGACACCGCAATGCGCTACTACAAAACGGCAATCGCCGCGGGCGACGAAAAGTCGAACGTGTTTCTCGGAAGCGCGTACATCATGGCGAACAAAGCCGACGAAGTCAAACCGCTTCTGCCCGTCCTTGAAAAGCTTGCCAAGACGAATTTGGAGGCTCTGAACGTGGTGATGTTCTACGCGGGGCGCGACAGAAAGAACTTCGAAAAAGAGCTTGTCCGGAAAGTCCTCGCAGGCGTTGACGCCCGAAGCGTTCTCGAAAGCGCGACGCCCGACGGAATGTCCACGGTTTTGCGCCTGTATCTGGCAACGCGCGACATGTGGCCGGTGTCCGCGCTCGCTGTGCCCGCCCGCGCGGCGGCTCTCGCCGAGCTTTGGACGGTCGCGCTTCCCGCGTACAAAAAGATTCTCGCCGCCGAGCCGAACAACAGGCTCGCCCTGCGCGGAATGGGCTTGGTCGCCTTCCGCACCGGCGACATCATGGGAGCTGCCGACTACATCATGAAGGCGTACAAGGCGGGCGAAAAGGCGGCGGTTTCCGACGGCATAGACCTTTTCCTGCTCTCGCGCAACCGCGCCGTTTGGGAAATGTTCAAGCCGCTTTCGGGCGAAGTGGACCCCGCTCCCGCGGTTCTCGCGGAGCTTGTGCGCTGCTCGGTCGGGCGCGACGACTCCGCCGACGCTTTCTACTACGGCGCGCTCGGCAAAAACTCCGCGCCCCTCTACGCCGACGAAGCGGTTTCAAAGCTTCTCGAAGACGGCGTGAAAAAATACTCCTCCGACAAGCGTTCGGCGGAGGTCGCAAAGAGGCTCGCCGCGGCAAAGCCCGCAAAGAAATAAGATGGTTCGCGAGCGCAAAAAAAAGACGGACTACGGCGCGCTCAACAGCCCGTTCATGCGGATTCCGCGCATGGACGTCCGCGCGGCGCGGGTGCTGCTGGACATCGGCGTGCGCGAAATTTACGAGCTTCGCGGGCGCGACCCCGAATCGCTCCTCGCCGACGCCCGCAAAAAACGCCCGACGATTCCCGACGACATTCTGAAATTTTTGAAAATCGCGGTCGATTTCGCCGACGCGCAGGAATGATGCGCCGCGCGGAAAAATCGCAAAATTTGACAAAATATGTACAAAGACGATAAATTGACGATAGGCGGCAGGGAGTTCTCCTCCCGCCTTTTTCTCGGCACGGGAAAGTTCTCGTCGCCGCAGGTAATGAGGGACGCGCTTGCGCAGAGCGGCGCGTCGGTCGCGACGGTGGCGTTGAAGCGCGCAAATCTCGGCGGAGGCTCGGACGCGTCGGCGGACATCGCCGAATGGCTCGAACCCGACAAGTACCTCGTTCTGCCCAACACGTCGGGCGCGGTGAACGCCGACGAGGCCGTGAGAATCGCGCGGCTCGGACGCGCCGCGGGCTTCGGCGATTTCGTGAAGCTCGAAATCCACCCCGACCCGAACTATCTTCTCCCCGACCCCATCGACACGCTAAAAGCCACCGAGATTTTGGCGGCGGAGGGCTTTAAGGTTATGGCGTACATGAATGCCGACCCCGTTTTGGCGATGCGCCTTCAGGACGCGGGAGCTGCCGCGCTCATGCCGCTCGGCGCGCCCATCGGCACAAACCGGGGCGTCGAGACCCGCGCGCAAATCGAAATCATCATCGAGCAGGCGGACTTGCCCGTAGTCGTAGACGCGGGTATCGGGCTGCCCTCGCA
>DHMA01000199.1 GCA_002405555.1 Opitutia bacterium UBA4654 | reverse complement strand
TTCGGGCGAAAGTTTGGGGAGGTCGGTGCGCATGATGTCTTCGGCGATGACGTTTGAAACGTAGTCCGACTTCAAAAAGCTCAAAATGTCGCTTCTGAATATTGCGCCGAGGTATTTGTTTGTGCGGCTTGCCACAAAAACCGCTTCGTCGGGGGTGGCGAGAAAGCGTTTCGAGATTTTGCCGAATGTTTCGTTGAGCATTACGGTGTCGGAGTTTTTCCTGAAAATGTCGCGCAGTTTGACCTCCGCAATCGGGCGGTTGAACGCCGACATCACGTTGCCCGCCAACGCCGAGCTGTACATGGATTTCGCCCCCGTCATTTTCGACACCGCGTAGGAGGTCAGCACCCCTATAATCAGCGGGAAAATCATTCTTCCCGCGAGCGTAAATTCGAGCACGAGCATAAGCGACGTAATCGGAGCAGCCGCCGCCGTCGTGAAGAACGCCGCCATTCCCAGAAGCGAGAACCCTATCACCTCTTCGGGCGAAAGCGGCACGCCCGCCGACACGAGCACGTTTGCGAAGAGGAAGCCGAAAATGCTGCCGATTGTAAGGCTCGGCGTCAGCACCCCGCCGACCGCGCCCATTCCGAAGAACAGCGCCACGCACGAAATTTTCAGCACCGTGAACACCAAAATCTGCTCCGCCGAAAAATCCATCGAGACAATGCCCCTTATTATATGCGCCCCGTTTCCGACGACTTCCGGATAGTAAATCGAGACGCTTCCCACGATAATCCCCGCCAGCGCGAGGCGCGCGGGCAGCCAGTAGGGGTTGCCGTTGAGGGTCTTTCTTGCGCCGTTTAGCATCGCAAGCCACATCTTTGCAAGCAGCGACGACAAAATTCCCAACAGCAGCGCGTAGAACGCAATCGACACCTCCTGCGACAGGTACGCGCGGGACATTTCGTAGAGCGGCGCGGGGTTTGAAATCGTCATAATCGTAATGTAGCTTGCGCAGCTCGATACAAGCAGCGGCGCGAGAATGTCTATCGACATCACCCCGATTACGATTTCGCAGACGAAAAGCCCTCCCGCAAGCGGCGTGTGGAAAACCGCCGACATTCCGCCCGCGGCGGCGCACGCAATCAAAAGCCTGAGGCGCGGCAGTGGCACGTTCATCTTGCGCCCGAAAAGCGACGCGAACACCGTCACCGTCTGGACGAGAGGGCCTTCGCGGCCTATCGACGCGCCGGAGCCTATCGTTATAATTGCCGCGAGGCTTCGGAGCAGGTTGGGGCGCACGGGAATGTATCCGTTGCCGATTGCGACGGCTTCCATGTAGGGCGTCGCCTTCTTTTTCACTTTTTTCGACGCGAACAAAAGAATCAGCCCCGAAATCGCCCCGCCGACCGCGAGCGCGAAGATTTTGCGCCAGTCGGGAATTTGCTGGAATGTCGCCACAAAGCGTCCGCCCTCCGTTCCCGTGAGGGTCGCCAAAATGAACTGCGTGCTTTTCTGGAAAACGGTTGCGACCAACGCCGCCAGCACGCCCGCGCACACGGCGTAGAGGAAAGTTCCGCTTTTGCCGTTGAGGTTTATCCGCGACCTCAAACCGAGGAGGATTCCGTAAAGTCTTTCGGATAGGCGCGCGGCGGACTTCATTTAGCGCATGTCCCTTTCGATGGAGTTTTTAATTGCCGAAAAGTCGGCATCGCCCAAAAGCGCGGAGTTTTTCTTGTGCCACTTCGCTATTTTCTGGAAGATTGAAAGGTATGCCGCCACTTGGGTTTTGTCCACCGCGATGAGGGCTACGAGCTTCGCCTTTTCTTCGTCCGTGGGCCAGTCTATTCCGTTTTTGCTGATTCCGAAAACAAGCAGCGGGTCTCCGAGGTTTGCCACGCGCCCGTGGGGAGCCGCCATTGCGTCGCCCACGAATGTGGACGCGGTGTCCTCGCGCATGTAGACCGCCTCTTTCAGCTCTTCGAGCTTGTCTTTGCCAAGCGCGTCGGAGAGGGCGGCGAAGAGCGAATCAAGACACGCCGCCTGTCCGTCGATGCCGGAGAGTTCTACAAAATAGACGTTTTTCATATAAAATCGGATTCTTGTTAAAGCTTTTTCGCGCTTTCGTCAAATACAGAAATGCGGTTTGCCCGAAATATTCCATGTGCGGCGCGGTTTGGGGAAATGTCTTGACTTGCCCGCGCGGCGTCGGCATTATGCGTATTTTATTTTGCGCGTTCGTTTTGCGTTCGCGGCTGTTGTTTTCGGCGGGGATTGTTATGGCATTTTTCAGATTTATCACACTCGGGATTTTTTTGTCCGCGGCGTTTTTTGCGCTTGCGGCAAACCCTCCGCGCGACGCCGCGCTGCTCGATGCCCTCGAAAAAAAGGGAATCCTGACGGCGGAGGAGGCTCGCGACCTTAAAAAGGAGTCGGCGGAGGCGGCGGTGTGCCTGCCCGAAAGCGTGTCGAGCATACGCACGCTCGTCATGCTCCAAATGCGCTACACCCACGCTTGGCACGACTACGCGGGGCTTGCCGAAGAGTCGCGCTTCAATATCCGCCGCCTCATTCCCGTGCTCATCGCCGACACCTCCGAAAATTCGCGCGCGCTCATCAGCCTGTACATGCCAAGTTCCACCGTCATCAACACCGCGCACTGGGAGGTCGATACCGACGGCGACATTCTTTCGGGCAAGCTGAAAATAGGGCACTGGTCGCTGAATTTTGCGACGGAAGAATGCGACAGCTGCACGGTTCTCAAAACTCCCGACCGCTCCATTTTGTGCATGTATTTCGGCGGCGGCGACAGCGGCTACGACGGCTATATGAAAACATCCTACGGCACGGCGTTGGGCTTTTCGGGCTACCACACGGGCGTGTACTGGGACGGACGCATTCCGTCTGCCCGCGACTTCGTGTACTCGCTGACCGTCGTCAATTCAAAGCCCAACGACATCTGCTACCGCTACGACAACGGCGTTTCCTGCTGGCTCACCGTAGGCTACGACAAAAAATTCGACGACTGCTCCCTGCGCGTCGGCGCGACATTCGGATACGCCGACAAGCTCGTTTCCGCAATTTCCGAGTCCGCGCCGCTCCCCTCGCGAATGGAGCGTTTCGGCGACGCATACGGCGTCAACCCCTACTTCCGTCTGGAATACGGCGATTTCTCCCTGCACGCCGAATTCATGCTGGTATCCGCCCAGTACGGCAAGACGCGCAACGCCGACGTCCCCCTTTACACCGACCGCTCCCCGACAGCCGTTCCAATGGGCTTCTACGTTCTGGGCGCGTACAAGGTTTTCAAGTCGGAGGCTTTCGGCGAGTTCGAGCCTGTCTTCCGCTTTTCGTACATCGACACCGACGGGCGCGGAATCCGCGGCAGGGACGTCGTTTTCAAGATGTCGTCGGCGGGATTGTACGACCGCGTGAGCGCGTACTACGCGGGCGTAAACTGGTATCTCAACGGAAAGTACTTGAAGTTTTCGCTCGGCTGGGAGCGTTATATTTTCGAGGATTCCCCCACGGGCGGGTACAGGCCGCAGGCGGTGTCCGACACTGCGATAGCGCAGATACAGGTTGTGTTTTAATATTCCGCCAGCCGCTTTGCGCGTTTAGTGATTTTTTAGGATATTTTGGAAAGTTGTTGACTTTATATATCAAAAAGATAGAAATCTAATTTTTGACCATGAAATTTTCGGTGAGGATATTTGCGGCGCTTTTGCCGGCACTGTGCGCGTTTTCCGCGGCGTTTGCGGCGGGGGCGGGCGGCGACGCGGCTTTGCTCGACGCGCTTGTGGCAAAGGATATTCTCACCGAGGACGAGGCGCTCGAAATAAAAAAGGAGCAGTCGGAAATTGTTTTGGACGTTCCCGATTCTCTTGCGGGCATGCGCCTGTACGGGTTTCTCCACATGCGCTATTCGTACGTCGGGCACGATGTCGTGGGGCTTGCGGGCGAGTCGCGCTTCAATATCCGCAGGTTCAGCACGGTAATGAAAATCGACACCTCAAAAAATTCCGAGCTGATGGCGTGCATGACAATGCCGAGCGCGTGCCCGTTCGACACTCTCTACTGGGCGGCGGAGTTTGACGGCGACATAATTTCGGGAAAATTCAAGTTCGGCTTTTCCGCCGTGAACTTCGTCGTGGAGGACATCGACAGCGCGTCGATTATCAAGGGCATCGACCGCTCTATTCTTTGCCCCTACTTCGGCGGTGGCGACAGCGGCTACGACGGCTACATAAAAACCGCCTACGGCTCGGCTCTCGGCTTTGCGGGCAAGCATTTGGGGCTGCGCTGGAACGGCGATATTCCCGACTTGAACGGCTTTGTGTACTCGCTCGGACTCACGAATTCGAAGCCGCGCGACTACAACTACCGCTACGACAACGGCATTTCCTGCTGGCTCGGCGCAGGCTACGAAACCGAGCGCGAAGACTGGTCTCTGCGCTTCATCTCCAATTTCGGGTACGCCGATAAAATCGTTTCCGCCGTCGAAGAGTCCGCGCCGCTTCCCGCGCCCATGTCGGGCTTCGGCGACACTTTCGGCATCAACACCTACCTGCTGTTCGACTACGGCGACTTCGAACTGCAATCCGAATTCATGCTCGCAAGCGTAAAATACGGAGCGTCGCGCTCGTCCGACAGACCCTACTATACGTCGAAATCGCCGACCGCCGTGCCGTGGGGCGTGTACGTCATGGGCGCGTACAAGCTGCTGAAATTCGAGGGAATCGGCGAGTTCGAGCCTGTTTTGCGCTACACTTATCTGGATACCGACGGGCGCGGCGTGCGCGGCAAGGACGTCGTTTACGGCATGGATTCGGAGGGCTTGTACGACCGCGCCTGCGCCTATTACGCGGGCATAAACTGGTATGTCAACGGCAAGTATTTGAAGTACTCGCTCGGCTGGGAGCGTTTCGAATTTTTCGACAAGCCGCTCGGCGGAAACGCCCGCTCGGTGTCGGACGCCGTGATTGTGCAAATCCAGATGTTCTTCTGAGCCGCCGCCCGCGCAAAAAAACGCGCCCGACGGATTTCCCCGCGCGGGCGCGTTTTTGCTTTCGAGTGAATTTTCCCTACTTCTTTTCCAGAAGTTTTTCGAGAATCGGCGTCATTCTGTTTGCGATGTTCATAATGCCGAGGTCGTTCGGGTGGATTCCGTCAATGGAGCCTTCGCCGTCCGCGCCGTAGAGGTTTTCGCCCTCCATGTAGAGCATGCGCTTTTCGCCCTCGGCGACGAGCTTGTCGTAGATTTCGCGCTGTATTTTCCACATCTGTTTGACGTAGTTTCCCTCCTGCGGAATCAGCCACGCGCGGTTGTGCTCGACGCGCTCGGCGAGCAGTATCGGGGTGTCGGGGCGGAGCTTGCGCAGGCGGCGCAGGAATTTTTCGCAACGCTCCGAAACGAGCTTCGCGCCCATGTTGGGCTGGGCGTCGATGACGTACGCCGAGGCGTCGATTTCCGCGAGGAGGTCGGCGATTTCAATTTCCATTTTCGCCGCTCCCGAAAAGCCCAGATTTACAATCGGCACGCCGAGCCTGCGCCCGATAAGCGACGGGTGCGAAAGCCCCGCGTGCGACGCAAACGCCCCGTGCACGATTGACGACCCGTAAAATACCACGGGTTTTTCCCTCGCGGGTATCGCCCTGAAATACGAGCCTTTTTCGACGCCGAGCTGCGCGCTCAAAAGCGTGTTTCTGAGCGGCAGATAGAGCCTGTACACGCGCTTTTTGCCGTCGGTCTGCGTTAGCCTGTATTCCGATTTCTCCGAGGAGTTGTGCGGGGTTGTTGCGAGCATGCGGAACTTGCCGTCGGCGTCTTTCGCGTAGAGGTCGAAGCCCGAAAACGCGCATACGTTGAAGTTGTATCCGCCGAGCTGTTTCGATAAAAATTCGCGCTTAACCCAGATTTTCGGCGAGTCGGTCTCGAAGTTTATGCACATGCCCGTGGACGAGTGCGAGTTGTTCCAGACCGCCTTTGTGGTCTTTTCTTTCGCCCTCAGCGGCAGGCGTCCGTAGGGGTATTCGGTGTCGCTCCACGCCTTGCCTTCAAGCCCGATTCCCGACATCTCGCGCCATTCGATTGCCTCGCCTGTCTGTTTTCCTCCGTCCGCAAACAGCGTCGCCGCCGCGGACAAAATTGCCGTAAATATAATTTTTCCCATGCGCGTAATTTTCCTTTCGCCGCCCCAAAAGTCAAGCCCATTCGCGGGGGAGCGGTTTTGTTTTCTTGCAATCGTTTGCGTTTTGTAGTAGCCTGCCGCGCATGTTTGAAAAAATCAAGAACCCGAAAGCGGGGGCGGCGAACATCGCGCTCGCATTCCTGTACGTCGCCGTGCTTTCGGCGGCGTTCGTCGGAGCGGTGGCGTGGCAGCTGCGCAACGGCGGGGGAGAGCTTGTCGAAAAAATCGGTTTTTAAAATGGCACAATTCAAAAAAGTAGCAGTGGTGGGCGCGGGCGCATGGGGCAGCGCGCTTTCGATTATCCTTTCGAAAAACGTCCCGAACGTCTCCGTTTGGGCGCGCGAAAAAGAGGTCGCGGAATCGGTGGCGGCAAAGCGCGAAAACTCGCTCTTTTTGCCCGACATCAAAATTCCCGAAAACGTCGAATTTTCCAACGACCCCGCAAAAGTGCTCGACGGCGCGGAAATGGTCGTGTGGGTAATGCCCATTCAGTACCTTGCGTCGACCGCGCGCGATTTCGCAAAATACATTCCGAACGGCTCAATCATGCTCAACGCGGGCAAGGGCATCGAAATCGGAACGTGGCGCAGGCCGTCGGCGATTCTGCGCGAGTCCATTCCGCAGGCGTCTTCCTGCGGCTCGATAATGGGCCCGAACATCGCCTTCGAAGTCGCCCTCGACAAATACGCGGAGGCGGTAATCGCGCTCGACTCGCACGCCGATTCCGTCCGCGCCTCCGAGGCTTTCTGCACGCCGAACTTCCGCGTGCGCCCCACCGACGACGTCGTGGGCGTCGAAATCGGGGCGGCACTCAAAAACATAGTCGCGCTCGCGGCGGGCTTCTGCGACGGCATGGAGCTTGGCGCAAACACAAAGGCGATTGTCATGGCGCGCGGCTTTCAGGAAATTTACAGGGCGGCGGCGTCCCTCGGCGCGTGGAGCGACTCTTTTGTAAAAGAATCCGCCATTTTGGGCGATGTTTTGACGACCTGCATGAGCCCCGATTCGCGCAACCGCAGAACGGGCGAGCAGCTTGGGCGCGGGCTTGACGCGGAGGCGGCGAAGGCAAAGCTCAACGGCAGGGTTTGCGCGGGCTTGGAGACAATCCAGATTTGCAGAATGTTCGACAATCTCTACCATGTGAAACTGCCGATTATGACGGCGTTGTGCGACCTCTCCGAGGGCAAGCTAACCCGCGAGGAATGTCTATCCCGCATGCTCTCTTAGACGGCGCGTTATAGCACCAGTCTAAGGGCGTTT
>DHMA01000045.1 GCA_002405555.1 Opitutia bacterium UBA4654 | reverse complement strand
GCGCGGCGGCGCACGGCGAACTGAAAAAGAAATTCAAGGAATCGGGCAAGACGAACCTCAACACATTCCTCGAACTGCTCCAAAACGAAACCGCCGCGAAGCTCGAACTCGACGCGATGACGACGGACAAAATGCGCCCGCGCACATTCGCGCTGATAAAGAAAGCCGCCGCGGAGGAATTCCCCGGAAACTTCGCCGAACAGCTGAAAACAATCAAGGAAATTTTGTCGGGCAAGGCGGCGGAGGCTTCGGCTTCCGAGACCGTCGCCGACGGCGGAAACGAGCAGGGACAGAAAAAACGCCCCGCCACAATGAGCGAACTCGAAAACCTCGTCAAGGAACGCTACACCGCGCAGACCTACATGACCGACGGCGACGTCCGCGGCGCGGCATTCCTCTCCGAAATACAGGGCAAACAGGTTGCGTTCATTCCGTTTGCGGCGTTCACGCCCGGACTTACGCTTTCGAACGCGCGAGGCGAACAGCTTGAATACAACGAAAAGGAAATCTACGTTTCGAAAAACCTGCCGCTGGTGCTCGTGTTCCCCAAAGAGCTGCCCGAAGGCACGAAAAATTCGGAATTCATCAACGACAAACAGTACCGCGACCTCGTGGGAACTTCGCAGTTTGTCGTGGGCTATTTGAAGCAGAAGCTGATGGCGTTCCCCGTAAAAATCAACGCAATCAACGACAAAATTTTGAAGCTCAACAACAACCTGCCCATGAGCTACTCGGAGGGCACGCTCATACTCAACCCCAACTCGATGGAAACGCTCGCAGTCGTAATGCCCGCGCAGGCGAAAATCAAGCGCACAAACTGGTTCCAACGCTCGGAAGTAAACAGGCTTATGCGCGACCTCGAATCGGAGGCTGGCACGCTCGAAGCCCGCAGGCTCGACAACCTCGGCAAGTGGGAAAAATTCTCCGAAGACAAGTACATCGACCAGAAAATGAAAGTCGAAAGAATCGGAAACGTCGCAAAAGACTTCGTAAAACTCTTCTCGACGACACAGCTTGCGGACTCGGAGAACTCGCCCGTAATCGGCATGATTGTAAAGAAGCACCTTTCCGCGCTCAAAAAGCGCATGGACAAATCGAGCTTCGAACGCGCCTACAAGGCGTACATGCTCGACCTCTCGAACCTCATCAAAACGGAAGTGCGCGAAATCAACAGCACGGACTTCTATTCGGGCTTCGATGGCGACGTGAAAAAATATACCGAAGTGCTCGAACAGGTGCAGAAGACTTTCGAAAACGCCGCAAAAAGTCAGGCGTTCAGAAACCTCGTTCAGGAGGACATCAAGAGAAGTCAGGGCTGGTAGTGGTCGAAACCGCCCGCCGAAAACGGCTCGCGGCGGTTTTGCGAAACGACGAACACGGCGTCTTCCCCGTCTGCGGGAGTCGCCGTTTTTATTTGCCCCATGACGTAGAACGGCTCGCCGAAACGCGCTTCGTAGGCGCGGGAAAACGCGTCAAGCTCGGACGCCGCGCCGGAGAAAGTGAAGAGAAGCTCGTAGTCTTCGCCGTCGCAAAGAGCCTGTTTAAGGGTGACGGTTTTGCCGCTGTACTCCCTGCGGGGAACGGCGCTTTCGGACAGCTCGGCGCATGCGCCGCGCGGAATGAGGTTGCGGAGGTCGGAAGCCGCGCCGTCGCTCAAATCGGTGCAAGCGGAAACGCGCGGCTCGGCGGCGAGGAACACGCCCTGCTCCACGCGCGGCTCGAAAGCCAAATGGTGCCCGCTTTCGAACGACGCGCCTAACGCGCCGCTTACGCAAATGTAGTCGCCCGCCGACGCTCCGCTGCGCAAAAGCGGGCGGCCGTCGGTCTGCCCCAAGAGGGTAAGGTGGGTCGAGAAGAAGTCGCCGCCGACCGACGCGAAATCGCCGCCGATTATTTTCAGCCCGTACTTTTCCGCGGCAACGCCCATGCCCCCGCAAAAACCGTCGAGCCATTCGACCGACACGTTTGGCGAGCATATCGAGCTTGCGAGCGCGGCGAACGGACGCGCCCCCATCGCGGCGATGTCGCTTACGTTGCGCTTCACGAGCTTTGCGCCCGCGAGTTCGGGCGGGGTGTCGGGGGAAAAGTGCCTGCCCAAAATGACGGCGTCGCTTGTAAGAAGCACGTTTTTTTTCAGGGACTGCGAAAGCACGAGGGCGCAGTCGTCGCCCGCCCCGAATGGGGACGGCAAATCGGCGGCGGCGCCGAATTTTCCGCACACGCGCGAAATCAGGCGTTTTTCGCCCAAGCCGCCGACCGTTCCGACTGTCGCAAAAGGTTTCATGAAATTAAAATCACCGCGATGTTCGCCGAGTTGAAAAGCGAATGCGCAACTATCGGCGAAACGAGCGAGCCGGATTTTTCGTAGGCGCAGACGAGGATTATCCCCATCAGGAAAATCGGCGCGGCGGCGTACGCGCTCGCGTGGATTAGCGAAAACAAAACCGACACTACCGCCGCGGAAGCCGCCGTTGCGACGGCTTTTTTAGAATCTGGCAAGACCGCCGAAAACGCGCCCTTGAAAACGGGGTACAGAATGCCGCGGAAAAACGTCTCCTCGGCAATCGGCGCAAGAACCGCGATTGTGAAGACGGCGAAAATCTTTACCCGAATGTCGCCTATTCCCGCAAAGAGGGCTACGATTTCCTGCCGCGCGATGTCCTCGCCGAACGCCGCCTTGTAGAAAACCGCTATGCACGCGCCGCACGCAAGCGCCGCAAGGGTCGGGAAAAAGTAAAGAATGCCAGTTTTGAGGGCGGCGCGGGTCGGCTTGAAGTCGAGCCTGATTTTCGCGAAACGCGCAAAAACCGCGCAAAGCGCAAGCGCCGTAATTTGCGAAACGGAAGTCGGCAGGAATATTTTGAAAAAGTCGCCCGAAGCGTCGGCAAACGCCCGCGCAACGGACATCGAAACAAACGCGCCCAGCACGAAAAGGAACGCGAGAAGCAGCGTCGAAAACGCGTCAAGCTCCGCCGAGCGCGCGCCGCGCGCGCTCCCCGCAGTCTTCGCAACGGTAGCCCACACAGCCGCAAGCGACAGAAGCCCGAGAACGCCTGCCCCGAAATACGCCATCAATAAATCTTCGAGCCGCCGAGGTATGTCGCCACAACCCTGCCGCGCAGCTTTTTGCCGAACCACGGCGAATTCGTCGAGCGCGAGAACGTTTTGTCGTAGACGTATTCGGCGTTTTCGTCGATGAGAACGAAGTCCGCCTTTGCGCCGACGGCGAGAGTGCCCGCGTCGATTTTCAGAAGCTGCGCTGGGCGCGTGGACATCAGTTCAACAAGCTTCGGCATGCCGATTTTGCCCGAGCGCACAAGGACTTCGTGGCAGACCGAAAACGCGGTTTCAAGCCCCGTAATGCCGAAAGGTGCGCAGTCGAACTCCCTGTCTTTGTCGTTTTCGGAATGCGGGGCGTGGTCCGTCGCGATTACCTCTATTGTGCCGTCTACGACGCCCTCTATAAGCGCGTCAACGTCGGCTTTCGTGCGGACGGGCGGACACATTTTGAAATTGGTGTCGTAGTCTTTGAGGCATTCGTCGGTAAGCGAGATGTGGTGGGGGGTAGCCTCCGCTGAAATGCTTATGCCGCGCTTTTGGGCGTCGCGGATAATGCCCACCGACAACGCGCTCGAAATGTGCTGCAAATGGATATGCGACTTTGTGTAGTGCGCCAAAATGGCGTCGCGCGCCACAATGATGTCCTCCGCCGCCGACGGCCAGCCGCCCAAGCCGAGCCGCGCCGACCACTCGCCCTCGTGCATCTGCCCCGTGCGCGTGAGCGTGTTTTCCTGACAGTGGTCCATTACGAGCATGCCGAACATGCCCGCGTACTGCATTGCGTTCCGCATAAGCTCCGCGCTCTGCACGCACGAGCCGTCGTCGGTCAGCGCAATCACACCGAGATTTTTGAGCGTTCCGAAAGGCGCGAGCGTCTCGCCCTTTCTGCCCACGGTAAGGCACGCGCTCTGGTAGACGCGCACTTTTGCGGTTTCGGCGATGATGTCGTTAATAAGCCTGATTGTCGAGGCGTTGTCCGCCGCGGGAACGGTGTTGGGCATTGCGACGATTGACGTAAAGCCGCCGGCAGCGGCCGCCGCCGTGCCCGTCGCCACAGACTCTTTCGAAGTCTGACCGGGTTCGCGCAGGTGGACGTGCATGTCCACAAACCCCGGGGCCAAGACAAGCCCCTTGGCGTCCACGACTTCGGCTTTCGGCGAAACTTTTTCGGCGAACACTCCGTCGCGGACTGCAATGTCGCAAACTTTGTCGAGATTCTGCGAGGGGTCCACAACCCTCGCGTTTTTAATCAAAATTTCGTTTTCCATAATAATTACCGGTTTGTGCGGTGCATGCAAAGGTTCATGACGGCCATTCTGACCGCGACGCCGTTGGTGACCTGCGTGAGGATAACCGAGCGGTCGGAGTCCGCAAGCGGAGTGTCAAGCTCCACGCCCCTGTTAATCGGGCCCGGGTGCATGATGAACGCGCCCTTTTTGAGGAGGTTTTCGCGGCGCAGGTTCAGCCCGAAGACGTTTGCGTATTCGGAGACCGACGGGAAGTGCGTCGCGCTCTGGCGTTCGTGCTGAATGCGAAGAAGCATAACGACGTCGGCGTCGGAGACGGCCCCGGCAAGGTCGTAGCAGACGCGCACGCCGAGCTTTTCGAACTCGCGCGGAACGAGCGTCGAAGGCCCCGCAAGAGTTACCTCCGCGCCGAGCTTCTGGAGCAGGTAGATGTTCGACCGCGCAACGCGGCTGAAAAGAATGTCGCCCAAAATCGTTATTTTTTTGCCATTGAAGTCTCCGCCGAATTTTTCGCGCATGGTGAACGCGTCGAGCAAAGCCTGCGTGGGGTGCGCGTGCGCGCCGTCGCCCGCGTTGATTACGGGGATTTTCACCCTGTCGGCAAGGTATTTCGCCGCGCCAGACGAGCTGTGGCGCACGATAATCATGTCCGCCATCAGAGCCTCGATGTTGCGGGCGGTGTCTTTGAGCGTCTCGCCCTTGACCGACGACGAAATGTTCGACGCCACGCTTATGACGTCCGCTCCGAGCTTGTGCGCCGCCATTTCGAAAGCCGTTCGGGTGCGGGTGCTCGGCTCGAAAAAGAGGTTAACCACAACCCGGCCTTTCAGGTAGGGAAGTTTTGCCTTGTCGCTTTTGAGCGACGCCTTGAAAACGTCCGCCATTGCGAAAATTTTGCCGATTTCGTCGAGAGTGAGGTCTTCGGTCGAAATCAAATCTTTGCGCGACCACGAAAGGTCCTTCATAAAATCTTTTGCTTTCATGACAATTTTTCGCCGAATCTATTTTTTCGCCCGCTTTTGTCAAACGCATTATACGCGGCGGGCGATTTTTTCCGAGGTCGGGGGAAGCCAAAAAAAGCTTTTTATTCGCGCAAAGTCTGTTAGTGTCGATAGGTAGATATGAAAATAATAATAGTCGGAGCAGGAGACGTGGGGCACTACCTTTGCCAAGTCCTCAGCGAGGACGGGCACGGGGTCACCCTCTTGGAGTCCGATACCGACCGCGCGGACGAAATAGAGGAAAACCTCGACGTGCGGGTAATCCGCGGGAACGGAGCGTCGGCAAAATTCCTGTCGCTTGCGGGCGTGTCGGACTGCGACTTCCTGCTGGCGATGACGGCTTTCGACCAGCTCAATATCGTAGCCTGCGCAATAGGCAAAAAGCTCGGCGCAAAAACCACAATCGCAAGGGTTCACGACCAGGTATACGCCGACAACTCCCTTGTAAACTACCAAAAGCAGTTCGGCATAGACATTCTCATAAACCCCGAAGCTCTTACCGCCGTGGAGCTTGCAAAACACGTCCGCAACCCCGAAAGAATGGCGGTCGAAGACTTCGCGCGCGGACAGATTGAATTGCAGGAAACCGAAATTTCGGAGGGCGCAAAGGCGGAGGGCAAACGCCTGCGAGACATCAAGCTCGACCCCGCCGTGAAAATCGGCTATGTCGAACGCGGCGACAAACTCTACGTTCCGACCGCCGACACCGTGCTCGAACGCGGCGACAAAATCACCCTCATCGGCACGCCCGACAGCATTTTGAAACACCGAGGAACGTTCTCTTCGGAACGCAACTCGGAAAGCGTGAGGATAGTCCTCAACGGCGCGACGGAAACGGCGATTTCGGTAATCCGCAGACTCTCGAACTACCGCTTCAAAATCAGGGTCATAGAGCCCGACCTCGACAAATGCCGCGAAATCGCCGAACAGTTCCCGTCGGTCACGGTAATCAACGGCAGCGCAACGTCCCTGCGGCTTCTCGAAGAGGAGCAGATAGGCGACGCCGACTACTTCATAGCCTGCACGAAAGACGACGAGGAAAACGTCATGACCTCCATTCAGGCAAAAAAGCTCGGCGCAAAATATGTCGAACTGGTAATCAACAAGCCCGACTACGAGCAGGTTCTGCGCAACATCAGCGGCTTCCTCAACATCACCGCCGACGCCTCCCCCCGCCGCGTTACCGCCGACGAAATCAAAAAATACGTCGCCAACAGAGACTTCGCAGTGGTGGGCGCGCTCAAAGGCGGCGCGGTAGAATTCATAGAGCTTAAAGTGTCGGAAAAGAGCGCGGCTTGCGGGCAGTCGGTAAAAAACCTCAAACTTCCGCCCGCGTGCATAATAGCGGCAATCGTAAACGATACCGACGCAAAAGTTCCCGGGGCAAACGACGTCGTCGAAAGCGGCGACAGACTCATTCTCATTCTCGAAAAGGAGAAAATCGGCGAAGTGGCGGCTATGTTCAGATAAATGAACTACTCTATCATATTCAAGATGCTCTCGATGGTGCTGTGGGTCATGGCGCTGGCGTTTTCGGCGTGCACGGGGGTGTCGCTGCTCTACGGGGCGTCGCCGCTCGAAAGCGAGGCAATGCCGTCGTGGATATGCGTAATCGCGCTCTGCGTAATGCTCGCGTTCGCCCTATACCTGCCGAGCCGCAACGCGCCGAAAAAACTCTTCAAAAAAGAGGCGATGTGCGTCGTGGGGCTCGGCTGGATTATCGCGTCCGCCGTCGGAAGCCTGCCCTACGCGCTGATTTTGGGCTGCGGATTCCCAGACGCGTTTTTCGAATCAACAAGCGGGCTTACCACAACAGGCTCAAGCGTGTTTTCGAGCTTTGCCGACTTCCCACACAGCCTGATGTTCTGGCGCTGCCTGTCGCACTGGATTGGCGGCATGGGAGTGCTCGTGTTCTTCGTGGCGATTCTCTCGTTCATGGGGTCGGGCGGAAGGATTCTGTACGCAAGCGAATCGAGCGCAAACGCGGGCGGCGGCATAGAAACCGCCCGCATACAAAGCGGAATTTTCAAAATACTCGCGCTCTACCTCGGCGTCTCCGCGCTGTGCCTTGCAGCGTTCAAGCTCTGCGGAATGGGCTGGTTCGACGGCGTCTGCCACATGTTCTCGGCGGTCGCAACGGGCGGATTCAGCGTGTACGAAAACGGCATGGCGCACTACGACAGCAACGCGGTCTACTGGGCGACGACGTTCTTCATGTTCGTCGGCGGCGTGAGCTTTATGCCGATGCTTGCGGCAATCGGCGGCGACTTCAAAAAACTGGCGTCGAACACGGAGTTTCGGACATACTCGGCAATACTGCTCGTATCGACTGCGGCGGTCGCGGCGTTCATAGCGCAAGACTTCCGCTCGGCGTCCGACTGGGGAGAGGCGATTACAAAGGCGGCGTTCGAATCCGTCTCGCTGATGACAACAACGGGCTTTGCGGGAATAGACTACGGAACGTGGCTTCCCGCAACGCACGCAATATTTTTCGTGCTGATAATAATAGGCGGCTGCGCAGGCTCGACGTCGGGCGGGCTGAAAGTCTCGCGCGCGGTCGCGGCGTTCAAGATAGCATGCAACGAGGTTGAAAAATCGTTCCGGCCGAGAGTCGTGAGAAATATCTCCGTCAACGGCAAAAGCCTCGACGACTCCGACATCAAAAGCGTGCTCTCGCACTGCGCAATATTTTTCGGGCTGTCCCTCTGCGCCACGGTGCTGCTTGCAATTCTCGAACCCGACATGTCGTTGGAGGGCACACTGTCGGCGGCAATCGCGTGCCTGAACAACATAGGGCCTGGGTTCGCGGAGGTCGGGCCGTCGAAAAATTTCGGCTTTTTCGGAGACTCGTCGAAAATAATTTCGGCATTTTTAATGATTACAGGACGTCTCGAATTCTACGCAATACTCGTGCTGTTCCTACCGTCGCTCTGGAAAAAATTTCAATAGAAAGGGAAATACCATGACAAAACTCGGAGTAAACATCGACCACAGCGCAACGCTCAGACAGGCGCGCTACCGCGAATCGCTGGACAATCCCGACGTAATAGTCGAACCGAACCCCGCGGAAATCGCGCTCGCGGCGGAACGCGGCGGCGCGGACTCAATCACCGCCCACCTGCGCGAGGACAGACGCCACATGCAGGACGCCGACATCGCCGAACTGCGCAGAAAAATCGCCACAAAGCTCAACCTCGAAATGGCGTGCTCGGAGGAGATTGTTAAATTCGCGACGGAAATTTTGCCCGACTACGCGTGCCTCGTTCCCGAAAACCGCCGCGAAGTCACAACCGAGGGCGGCGTCAACCTGCTCGACCCCGACATCAAATACAGAACCGCCCGCGCCGTCGAAACGCTTTCGAAAAAGGGAATAATCTGCTCGATTTTCATCGACCCCGAAGCCGAACAAATCAGGGTTGCCGCGGAAATCGGAGCGCCCACTGTCGAACTCCACACGGGCGCATACGCAAACGTGTGGGGCAACGTTGAAAAACGCAACGCCGAACTCAAACGCATAGCCGCCGCGCGGGACTTCGCAAAATCGCTGGGACTCACAGTAAACTCGGGGCACGGCATAAACTACCGCAACGTCGGCGAACTTCTCCGCGCGGCTGATTTCAACGAACTCAACATCGGGCACACCATCATGTCGCGCGCGCTCCTTGTGGGAACGGAACGCGCCGTCGCCGAAATGAAGGAACTTATAAATGCCCGCTAACTTGCAGGACGCGGGAGGCGTCGCGGGCGTCGGCACCGACATCGCCGACGTCGCCCGCATTTCGAAAATGCTCGAACAGTACGGCGACGCCTTCCTGAAAAAAACGTTCACCGACGCCGAAATAAAATACTGCGCCGCACGCCCCGACGCCGCCCTGCGCTTCGCCGCAAGATTCGCCGCAAAAGAGGCAATGGCAAAAGCGCTCGGAACGGGACTGCGCGGGGAAATCACGCTCAAAAGCCTGTCGATTGAAAACGACGAACTCGGCGCGCCCCGCGCAGTGCTCGACGACGCCGCACGCGCCGCGCTCGCAAAACTCGGCGCGTCTAAAATGCTCGTGAGCGTCTCGCACTTGAAGGAATACGCAATCGCGTTCGCCGTAGCATCACGCTGAACAATGGAAAAAATCTCCCACCCAATACTCTCCTGCGCCGACGCAAAACGGCTCGAAGCCGCCCTGCTCGGAGACTCCGACAACGCGTCTTTTTCCGCCATGCAAAAGGCGGGAACGGGAGTCGCGCGGGAATTTCTGCGCGAATTCGGCGCGCGCCTGCCGAGCTCTCCCAAACTGCTCGCATTCGCCGGAAGCGGACACAACGGCGGCGACGCCCTGATTGCCCTCTCCGCAATCGCGGAAAAATCAGCGTCGCCTAAAATCGCCGTCATTTGCGGCGACACCGCAAAAATGAAGCCGAATACAAAAAAGGCTCTCGACGCGCTCGCAAAAAAATTTCCCGAACTCGAAATCGGCGCGGAAATCGACACCTCGCGGGAGTTCGACCTCGCAATCGACGGCATTCTGGGAATGAGCTTCACACCGCCGCTGAGGGAGTCGGCGGCGGAGAAAATCCGCGCCGCAAACACAGTCCGCGCCGACATGAAAATCTCGATAGACATTCCGTCGGGCGCGGCGGATACTCCGCAGGAATGCGTGTTCCGCGCCGACGCAACCTACGCTACGGGCATCGCAAAAGACGTTTTGTTCATGCCGCACAACCGCGAATGCGCGGGCAGAATCAGATACGTCGATATCGGATTTTTCGACACCCCCGCGCCTTTCGACAGCGCGGCAATTAGAATCGCCCGCCCCGACATTCTCCGCTTCGCAAACACCCTGCGACCCGCAATCTCAGATAAACGCACATTCGGACACCTGTTTATCGTCGCAGGCTCGCGCAAATACCCCGGGGCGGCAATGCTCGCAACACGCGCTGCGCTCCGCGCAGGCGCGGGACTCGTTTCAAGCTTCGTGCCCGAATCGCTCGCGCCCGCATTCGCGGCGGCGGAACCGTCCGCAATCTGGGTCGGCTGCCCCGAAGACGAATCGGGAGCTATCGCGCTCGACGCGCTCGGACTCGTGCGCGACAGACTCGGCGCGGCAAGCGCATTGCTCGCAGGCTGCGGACTCTCCGATTCGCCCGAAACACAGGCGCTCGTAGGAGAAATCCTGCGGCTCAACCCCGAGCTGCCCGCAGCGCTCGACGCCGACGCAATACGCGAACCGATAGTAAAAATTCTGCCAACACGCAACGCGCCCGCATTGCTGACACCCCACGAGGGAGAAATTCTGCGGCTCGCCCCCGACGCCTCCAACGCGTCATTGCTCGACGCCTGCAAAAAATATAAGTGCGCAATCGCATTGAAATCGTCGGCAACGAGAATTTCCGACGGCAGGACAATCATAATGCAAACGCGCGGCTGCCCCGCCCTCGCCCGCGCGGGGAGCGGCGATATTCTCGCGGGGATTTCGGGAGCATTGCTCGCAAATAAGGCGTTGAAAAACGACGCAATAACGGCGGGCACACAGGCTTCAATGTGGCTCGGACTCGCGGCGGAAACGGCGGCAACGGAACTCGGAGAAACGGCGCTCGCCACAAGCGACCTCCCCCATTACCTCCCCCGCGCAATCTCCCCGCATAAATAGAAGCCCAACCGCCACCGTCTATCGGGAAAAAGCATATAACTCTTGCGCCGAATTGCCTTAAAGCGTACAACCCCAAAGAGACAACAAACCTAACCTTTGCAAACTTTGCAGGCAACACCCTCGTCTTTGGAACATGGACGCCCCTTGCACTTGTAATAACGGCAAGACGAGTTATGCCGCTTGCCCGTTTTAGACAGCCAATAGCCGGTTTCCTTCTGCGCGGCTTGCCCGGAAGGCGGATAGGCGGCCTTGTCATTT
>DHMA01000160.1:1556-5040 GCA_002405555.1 Opitutia bacterium UBA4654 | reverse complement strand
AAGTGGTGGTGAATGGGAGCCATTCTGAAAATTCTTTTCTTCGTGGTTTTGTACGACGCCACCTGCAAAATGACCGATACCGCCTCCATCACGAAAATGCCGCCGACCAGAACGAGCGTCGCGGGCTGTTGCGACATGAAAGCGACTATCCCCACAAGCCCTCCGAGCGCGAGCGAGCCTGTGTCGCCCATGAAGACTTCGGCGGGGTGCGCATTGTACCAGAGGAACGCGAGCGACGCGCCCAGAAGCGCGCAGCAGACTACGGTAAGTTCGCCGCAGTCGGGAATGTATCTTAAAAAGAGGTATTCCGATGCAATCGTGTTTCCCGCGACGTACGAGAACACCGCGTACGCCACCGCCACCGAGACCGTGCAGCCTATCGCAAGCCCGTCGACTCCGTCCGTGAGGTTGAGCGCGTTGCTCGACCCTCCGATGACGAGGAACATGAACACGAACGCGAACCAGAACGGCATTGAGGCAATCAGCGGATATTTGAGGAACGGAATCCAAAGCTCGCGCATGATTGCGCCGTAGTCTTTCGAAAAATAGAGAATCGAGAGCGCGGCGAGCGACACCGCGACCTGCACCGAAAGCTTGATTTTTCCCGACACTCCCTTGCTGTTTTTCTTGACGATTTTCAGGTAGTCGTCCGCGAAGCCGAGAGCCGTGAGCGCGGTGTACACAAAGAGCGCGTTGAAGACAAGCAGGTTGAATTTTGCAAAAAGCAGAGTCGCCGAAGTCAGGCTTGCGTAGATGATAAGCCCGCCCATTGCGGGCGTTCCCTTTTTGCCGCTGTGAAGCTCGGCGAGCTTGCCGACTTCCTCGGCGGTTCTGAAACTCTGCCCGAATTTTATCCTGCGGAGGGTTGCAATGATTCGCGGCGCGATTACGATTCCCAGAAAAAACGAAAACGCCAACGCGCAGCCGCACCTGAATGTCAGGTATCTGAAAAGGCGCAGCGGGCCGAAAAAGTCTTCGAGATTTGCGATTTCGAAAAACATTATATTCTCTCCCTTTCGTCCTCGTCGTCGTCGGATTCTTCCGATTCTTCGAAATCTTCCGAGTCTTCGGATTCGTCGCCGCCGTCGTCTTCGCAGGCGTCGGCATCTTCAAATTCGTCCGAGTCTTCGTCTTCGACGTCGCCGCCGTCCGATTCCTCCGCTTCGTTTGCTGGGGCGGGGGGCGTTTCTTCTTCGGGTTCTTCTTCGGGTTCGCCGCGCTTGGCGGGGGCGGCGGAAAGCTTTTCGAGCACGGCGTCGGGCAGAGCCTTTTCGAGGGCGCACACGCGGCTTCCCTTTACGAACACGAATCCGCCAAGCTCGGCGACTTTCGCCTTTGCGGCTTCGGCGGTGTCGAATACAAATATGTTCTTTTCGTCCCAGCCGTTTTCGAGAAGCCCCGTTTTGTAGACGTCCGCAAACGCGCCGACGAGCACGGCGACGTCGTTCGAGTAGGGCTGAATGTGCGCGCCGATGTCCTTGTGGTGCGGGTGCGAGGCAAGCCCAAGCTCCGCCATAGTGCCCAAAACGTACGCGCGTTTTTCGGCGGATTCCGAAATTTTCGCGAACCGCGCAAGGGCGTCTTTCATCGACGTGGGCGACGCGTTGTAGCAGTCGAGATAGTATTTTGCGGCGTCGGTTTCGACTATTCCGCCGCGCATGGGAAGCGGCGCAAAGCCTTCGAGCGTCTGCGCCATCTGCTCTTCGCGCCCGCCGAGCATGAGAGTTGCGGCTATGGCAAGGAGCGCGTTTTCGAGCATGCCATTTGTCATTTGGGGCACTTCGAAATAGTATTCGTCGCCGCCCTCAATGCACATGTCGATTGCCGCGAAGTCGT
The DNA here is from genome assembly GCA_002405555.1 of Opitutia bacterium UBA4654. GTDB lineage: Bacteria > Verrucomicrobiota > Verrucomicrobiia > Opitutales > Intestinicryptomonadaceae > Merdousia. The sequence goes on along the minus strand of DHMA01000160.1, from coordinate 3,204 downwards.
TTTCGATGTCGGAAACGGCGTATCTGAAAACGAGGTCTGCCTTGAATTCGGGGGCGTCGGCGGGGGCGACTATCGCCTTTTTGCATTTAAGCTCGTCGAACGCCTTCCAGCCGAGCAGGTTGTGGTGCATCAGGCACCAGCCGCCCTCTGCGGCGTGCGCGGGCAGAACCGCCTTTTCCTTGGCGACGTTCCCGACCTGCTCGAACCTTTCGAGGTGCGAAAGCCCGACGTTTGTGATGATTGCGATGTCGGGTTCAATCATGGCGGCAAGCTCGCGCATTTGGTCGGGCGCGCCCACGCCGGCTTCGACGATTGCAAGCTGGTTTTGGCGCAGGTCTATGCGCGTGAGCGTAAGCGGCACGCCGATTTCGTTGTTGAAATTCTTTTCGGTTATGAGCGGGTTTTTCCACGCCGTGAGCTTTGCGAGCATTTCCTTTGTGGAGGTCTTGCCGCACGAGCCCGTTATTCCCACGACGGGGTGTTCGAAGCGCAGCCTGTGCATTTTTGCGATGCGCTGGAAGGCTTTGAGGGAGTCCTTTACGACGAGCGTCGGAATTTCCACGTCAAGCTCGCGTTCGGCGATGATTGCGGTTGCGCCGTTTGCGGCGGCGTCGGCGGCGAAGTCGTGCCCGTCGCGTTCCGCCCTGATTGCCACGAACGCGAAGTCCTTGCCGATGTTTCTGCTGTCGTTCGAAAATCCGCGTATTTCGGGTTTGCGGGAGGGGTCGAGCTTCGACCATTTGCCGCCCGTCCACGCTTGTAAGTCGTCTGCTTTAAAGAAAGGCATGTCGTTTGTAATGTTTGGTGTTTGTGTTTATGAAAGTCCTTTGAGCTTCAAAAGCTCCTCCGCGACGCGCTTGTCGTCGAACGGAATGATTGTGTCGCCGAGTTCCTGGAAAGTTTCGTGCCCCTTGCCCGCAATGAGAATGCAGTCGCCGTCGGAGGCGGCGTCGATTGCGAGGTTTATCGCCCTGCGCCTGTCCTCCACGAATTCGATTTTCGACGCGTCGGAGACGCCCGTTTTCATGTCTTCGAAAATCGCCTTGACGTCCTCTCCGCGGGGGTTGTCGGACGTCGCCCACGCGAAGTCGGCGTACTGCTGGACGACGCGCGTCATCTTGGGGCGTTTTGTCTTGTCGCGCCTGCCGCCGCAGCCGAAGACAACAAGCAGCTTTCCCTTTGCGACTTTTCTCAGCATCGAAAGACCGTTTTTGAGGGCGTCGTCGGTGTGGGCGTAGTCCACGAAAATGTCGAACTTTGCGGGGCTTTTCACTTTCTCCATTCGCCCCGGGACGCCCGAAAAGTTTTGGAGGGTTTTAGCCGCCGCCGCGACGTCGCGCCCCGAAGCGTAAATCGCCGCAAGAGCCGCGAGCGCGTTCGAGACGTTGTAGTGCCCCGGCATGTTGACCGTCGTGCGGACTTCGCCGTCGGGCCACACGAGCGTGAACTCCGACTTCTGCGGAAGCATGTTTACGTCTTTCGCGCGGACAACCGCGTCTTCGGCGTCGACCGCAAACGACACGAGCTTCGTTTCGGGCGAGAGCCTTGCGGCGATTTCCCTGCCGCGCGGGTCGTCGAAATTGATTACCGCCGCTTTCGGCTTTTTGCCGAGCGCGCCCGTGAACAGCGACGCCTTTACCTCGAAGTA
>DHMA01000160.1:0-1501 GCA_002405555.1 Opitutia bacterium UBA4654 | reverse complement strand
CCATCGTCTTGTGGTAGTCCAAGTGGTCCTGCGTGAGGTTGAGGAAGCACGCGCAGTCTACGGCGATTCCCTTTACGCGCTTCTGCTCTATCGCGTGCGAGCTGAACTCCATCGCCACCGCCGAGCACCCCGCGTAGCGCATTTGGCTTAGCATTGCGTGAAGCTCCAAGGCTTCGGGAGTCGTCCGCGCGGCGGGCAGGCATCTGCCGCCGAGGTCGTAGTGGATAGTGCCCACAAGCCCGCATTTCGAACCCGCGCCGTCGAGCATTTTTTGAAGCATCCAGCTTACGCTCGTCTTTCCGTTCGTGCCCGTAATCGCGAAAGTTTCGAGGAGTCCGTCGGCGTTTCCGTAAAAGCTTTTGGCCGCCGCCGCGGTAGCCTCGGCAATGTCGGCAACCTGAATCCACGCCGCGGGAAATACTTTCGGCGCGGGCTCTTCCGAGACCACCGCGACCGCGCCCCTGTGCGCCGCCTCCTCGACATAGATGTTGCCGTCGGTGTGCAGACCCTTTACCGCGAAGAACGCGGTGTTGGGCACAACGCGCCTGCTGTCGGCAATGAGCATTTTGATTTCGGCGGTTTTGTCGCCCGTGATTTTAAGCGCGCCGACCGCCTTTGCGAGGTCGCCCACCGTGTACGCGGGAAGACCGCCCTCCTGCTGCGCGAAAGAGAGCGAGCCGAAGCGGCTTCTTGCGCCGCACAATGAAATCAGACTGTTTAAATTTGAAAACCCTATCATATTAAATCTATCTCCAAGCAACCATTTTTTCGTAGTCTTCGTCGGTCTGGATTCCGAGGTAGTTTGCCGCCTGCTCGGCGACGTTCTTGAACGACGGCGCGGCGACTATGCCGCCGTATCCCACGCCCTTCAACTTCGGAGAATCCACCACAACGGTAATCACGAGGCGCGGACGCTGCGCGGGGAAGAAGCCCGTGAATGACGCAACGTGGTCGCGCGTGCTGTAAGTGCCGTTTATTATTTTTTGCGAAGTTCCCGTTTTGCCCGCCACCTTGAAGCCGCGGAGCGCGGCGCGTCGGGCCGTGCCCGTGTCGCTTACGACCTCCGAGAGCATGTCGCTCATGAGGGTTGCGATGCGCGGCTTTATAACCCTGCGCAGGGCTTTGGGGGGGTAGGCGACGACCGTTTCGCCGCGTTTGTCGAACACGCGCTTGACAAGCTGCGGCTGCATGTAAATTCCCTGATTTGCTATCACGCTCATCGCGCAGTGGATTTGCAGGGGCGTTACCGCCACCGCATGCCCCATGGGCAGGCGGGTAATCGTCAGCCCGTCCCAGTCCTTGACTTTGTGGAGCGTGCCGCCGATTTCGCCGACAAGCCCGATGTCGGTCTTTTCGCCGAATCCGTAGAGCCTCGCGTAGTGGTAGAGCTTCCTTTCGCCGAGCAGAATGCCGAGGTGCGCCGAGCCTTTGTTCGAGCTTTTTTTGGTTATCTCGCGCACGGTGAGGTTGCCCATTTTGTGCGCCTCCTTGGGCAGGCGCA
>DHMA01000126.1:19974-23104 GCA_002405555.1 Opitutia bacterium UBA4654 | reverse complement strand
CTATTTTTCGGGCACACATCAGAGGAACTGCGAGCCGCTTGTCGCTTCGCTTTCGCGCGGGGAGGGGACGTTTTGAGCTGTCCAAAATATCGCGTTTTTTATATTACGTTGTCTGTGTTTTCGGAGTTTGCTACGGCTGTGGCGGATTTTTTTCTGAGGTAGCTTTCCGCGTTCCTATGAGTAGATGAAAAAAAGAGTGCGCTTAATGCGCACGGAGGAGGACGGGAACGAAAACATGGAGCATTTCGTTTCCGTCAGTACGCGGCTCGCTTCGCTCCCGCGCGGGTACGTTTATGTTGCTTTCCCCGCGCGTGATTGAGGGGCGCATATGACGCTTGTCTCGTTTCCTCGCAGGTAGGCGTATCTCGCCCTGCTTTTGTGTCGGTGTAGTGTTCAATATAGTTTGTTTTACTTCCGCGCAGGAGGTGGAGCGGAAACGATATATTGCGGTGTAGGTGCAGCTTGTTTGTGGCGTTTGTTTCGCCGTGAGGTTGCGGTGATTTTCGTTTGTTCTGTTTGCGCGATGTTTTAGGAAAGCTTGTTTGTGTCAACTGCGTTCTGCTCGTTGGTGCTTATGTTGTCTGCTTTATTCCCGCGCGGTAGGCGTTTGTTTTGTTGTTTGCGGAGCTTTTATTGTCGGCGTTCCGCGGCTAAATTTCGAGCCAGAGCGAGAGCGAGATGCGCGGCAGGTGCAGGGTGTTTTTTTCAAGCGGCGAAACGGGGTTTTCTAGTCCGCGCAAGTCGAATCTGTCGATGTCGGCGATTTGTATGAATTTTGTCTGCAAGTCGGCTGGTACTGCGAGTTCGACATCGTTGCATGTCGGGTTGAATGCGGCGAAAATCCGTTTCGATTTTCCCGCGCCGCATGCGTTGAACATTACGCCGCCTGCGGGCGAGTTTGCCGCGCCGAAAAATTCGAGCCACCCCTGCGGCAGTTCGCCGTCTATTCTCAGCGACTTTCCCTCCGGCGACAGCCTGAATTTCAGCAGCGCTCTCAGCCATTGGCAGAGTCCCGCGAAGCGCAGCCCGCGCCGGTAGTCGAGCGCGTTTGCCGCGCCGTCCTTATAAGTGTTGTTTTTGCCGTATTTTGTCCGCGCGATGTCGAAGCCCTCCGCGACCATCGGAATCCCGACCGAAAGCAGTGTCAGCGCGTAGGCGAGTTTATAGCGGGCGACATCGTCCGCCGACGGGTTTTCGTGGCTGTCGGTAATGCGGTCCAAAAGGCATTTGTCGTCGTGGCTTTCGAGGTAGTTGACGGTTTGGGCGCAAAATTTGGAGGTGTCGCGGCTGCCGCCGACGAAATATTTGAAGCCCGCGAAGTCGCCGCGTCCGAGCGCGTACGAGAGCATGAACTCGCGGAAGCCGTCGTTCCACGACGCGAAGCCAGTGTCGCGCAGCGCGGCGGCGATGTGTCCGCGGAAGCTCCACGGTTCGGCTATTAGAATGATGTCGGGTTTGAGCGATTTCATTTCGCGCTCGATTTCCCGCAGGGTCTCCAAGCCGACGAGTTCGGCGAGGTCGAATCTGAACCCGTCCACGCCGTAGTTTTTTACAAGCTTTTTGAGGCTGTCGAGAACCATTCTCCGCGCCATGGGCGATTCGGAGCGGTAGTCGTTTCCGCAGCCGCTGAAATTCATGAGGTCGCCCGCCATGTTCAGTTCGAAATAATATTCCTTGTCGGCGCGGACAAGGTAGTTCGGCTCGCCCACGTGGTTGTAGACGACGTCGAGAATCACGGCGATTCCCGCGCGGTGGAACGCCTCTACGAGTCGCGCGAAATCTTCGTTTTGCGACGAATTTTCGGGGTCGGTTGCGTATGAGCTTGCGGGGGCGAACCAGTTGACGGGCATGTAGCCCCATTCGTAGTCCGCGCGTTTTGCGGCGGTGAACTCCTGCACGGGTTGAAGCTCGACGCAGTTGACGCCGACTTTCCGCAGGTAGCAGTTTTCGTCGGCGAGCCACTTTGTCAGCCCTTCGAACGTGAGCCGCCCGCCGTCGGAGATGTCGGCGCGCGCCTTTGCGAGCACGTCGCGCAGGTGGATTTCCATTACGGCGAGGTCGTGCCAATGCGGCGGTTTGAACTGACGAGCCTGCGGCAGGTCGGCGTCGAACTTCACGATTGACGGGCCGTCCGATGAAAGCATTGCGTTTGCGTAGGGGTCGGCGACGGGTTCGGACGACGAAAACGCGGTTGTTGCGTCGCGGTTTTTGCCGCCGATTCGCCAGAAATACCGCGCTCCCGACAGGTTGCCGTCGGCGGACGCCGTCCAGATTGCGCCGTCGGAGGAGCTTGCGGAGGTTTCGCGGCGGACGCCGTCGAGAGTCCATTCCACCGACGCGTACGCGGCGCGGGGCGCGAAAATCGAAAAGCTTGTCTTGCCGTCCGCGAAATGCGCTCCGAGCGGCGCGGGCGAGTAGATGTTCAGCAGGCGTTCGGCGAAATCGACCCCGCCCGACACGCCGAGCTGGGGGAAAGAAAGCCTGATTTCGTCGGCGAGCGAGCATATGCCGTCGAAGCTTATTACGAACACATGAAGCCCCGTTTTGTCGAGGCTCAGGCGCAGGTTTGAGTTTCCGTGGGCGTCGCGCTCGACATTCGGGAGGGTCGGGACGGGTTCGAGCCAGCGGCCGTCCGCGCCCGCGAATTTAAAATACGCCGTGCGGCGTTTCATGCCGAGCTTCGCCACGGGAATTTCGAGCTTCCGCCCGAAGCGTCCCGACGAGGGCGACATTTTCCAGAGCGGGTTGCCGATTGCCTCTCCCCAGTTGTTGAAGTCGCCGCAAACGTAGTAGTCGGCGTCGGAGACTGCGCGGATATTTCTGAAATTGTCGGCGTCGAGCAGGAAGTGGGCGATGCCGTCGGAGATGAAGTAGGAGGCGTATTTTGCGAAGTCGCGCCCCGACGCGCGGCTTATCGAAAAGTCGGGCAGCCCCGAAGCTCCCGACACTTTTACGTTCGGCACAAAGGGAATGTCGCGGTTGAATACTACTGCGATTTCGTGCGCGTTTATCCACCATGCCTTGACGATTTTCGTTGTCATCTTTATTCCGAAATGAATCTGATTGAGTTGGGCGTTCGGGCTTTTTTCCGCGCGGGCGCGGCGGGTTTTTCTTCGGGCTTTGCCGCCTG
>DHMA01000126.1:7656-19910 GCA_002405555.1 Opitutia bacterium UBA4654 | reverse complement strand
GGCTTTGCCGCCTGTTGCGCCGCCGAAGCCTGCGCGGACGCCGCGTTTTTCGGCGCGGGCGTTGCGGCGGTTTGCCGCGTTCCGTCGGCGGGTTTCGACATGTCGATTTTAAATGACGGCTGTTCCCGCGTCTCCGTTTTTTTCGGCTCGTCCGCCGCAGAGAAGAGCCTGCGCAGAATCGATTTTTCCTCGGCGGGTTCGGCTTGTTCCTCCGCCTGCGCCTGCGCGGGCTGTCCGTCCTCCGTCTGCGAAGCGGCGGTTTCGCCCGCCCGATTTTCGGCGTTGCGGACAACCGCCCTTCCGAAGTTCGTATCGACGCTTACGGGCGTGGAGTCTTTGAATCTGAAAACAAGCTCGTTTTTGCCGACGAAGCCGAGCTTTTCGCGGATAACCCTTTCGGCGAAGGCGTCGTCGTGCACGAGTCTGTAATAATACTCCTCCTTGTACGCCTTTTCGTCGGAGAGTTTTGCGACATTGTAGCGCAGGCGCGATTCGTCGAGCCGCCGTTCGATGTTCTCCTCGCGGACGCCGAGCCACTTTACGTAGAACAGGCAGGCCATTGCCGCCGACGCGAAGAGCAGCAGAAATATTATGGCGTTGTAGATTTTATCCATGCGCTTTCATTTTCGTCAAAATATCGCAGGCGTCCGCGCCGTGTAAAGATTATTACCGAATTTTTTAAAAATATACTCGCAAGAACCGCCCGAACGTGGGACTATTCGGGAATGGCAAAATCGGGAAGAGCGTTGTGGACGGCGGCGATAAAGGAGGGCAAAAAGTCCTCCCCCGCCGGCGCGTCCGCGTGGACTGCGAAAGCCGACGACTCCCGCGCGCGCAAAAAACGCCTCGAAACCGAGCGCAAGCTCCGCGGCAGGCAGATGTGCGGCAGGGTGCTCGGCATCGACCCAAGTCTGCGCGGCACGGGGCTTGCCGTCTTGGAGGCGCGGGAGGACGGCACTTTGGTTTACATCGAATCGCTCACGGTAAAGAACCGCCCGACGCTTTCCATGCCCGAATGCCTTGCGCGGATTTTGGAGGAGACCGACGGAATTATCCGTCGCAACAAGCCCGACTGCGTGGCGATAGAGCAGAGCGTGTACGTGCAGAATTTCAGAACCGCGCTTATTTTGGGCTCGTCGCGCGGCGCGGCGATTGCCGCCGCCGCCGCAAAAAAGCTCGAAGTCTTCGAGTATCCGCCGCTGAGAATCAAGCAGGCGGTAATCGGCTACGGCAGGGCGAGCAAAGAGCAGATTGCGCGTTCGGTGGCGGCTCTCGTCTCGAACGCGCCCGTGCTTCCGTCCGACGAGGCGGACGCGGCGGGCGCGGCGTTAACTCACATATTTACTCATAAAGTCTGATAAAAATCATGAAAAAATCTCTCATAGCAATGGCGGCCGGAATGGGAAGTCGCTTCGGCGGACTCAAACAGGCGGCGAAATTCGGCGCGTCGCAGAAAGTCATTCTCGACTTCGCAATCGAGGACGCGCTTGCTGCGGGCGTCGAAAAGCTCGTGTTCGTAATCCGCTCCGACATCGAAAAGATTTTCCGCGAGGACGTTTCGGGAAAATACGAAAACAAAACCGACGTCCGCTACGTCTTTCAGGACAAATGCGGACAGCCCCTGCCGCTCGGCCGCTCCAAGCCCTGGGGAACGGGGCACGCGGTGCTCGCCTGCGCCGACGAAATAGTCGAAAGCTTTTTCGCAATCAACGCCGACGACTATTACGGGGCGTCGTCGTACGCCGTGGCGTCCGAATTTCTCGACGCTGCAAAGCCCGACACCTGCGCCCTTGCGGGCTTTCTGCTGAAAAACACGCTGTCCGAAAACGGCACGGTCTCGCGCGGGATATGCTCGCACGACGCCGACATGAACCTTTCGGGCGTGCGCGAATTCGGCGGGCTGAAAAAGGTCTCCGACAATCCCCTCAAAATCGCCTCCGCCGATGGAACGGAATTTTGCGGCGACGAGTACACGTCGCTGAATTTTTGGGTGTTCCAGCGCAACTTCATGGACATCTTGGGCAGCGAGTTCGACAAATTCCTGTCGGAAAACTCCAAGAGCGAAAAGGCGGAATTCTACCTGCCCGCCGCCGTCGATACGTCGATAAAAAACGGGAGTCTTTCCGCAAAAATTCTGCCCACGCGCGAACGCTGGCAGGGCATCACATACCGCGAGGACATGCCGCTTGTGGAAAAATTCCTGCGCGAAAACGGACGCATTTAGGCTTCCCCTCCGAAAGAAAAATCCGATTGAAAACACGATGAAAAAAACAGCGAAATTCCTCTGCGCTCTCGCCCTCGCTTGCGCGTCCGCCGCCGCCTTCGGGGCGGACTTCTCCGCGCAGGTCGCCGCAAGCACGCTCGACCCGAAAATGGAGTGGTGGTTCAACCTGCCCGCCGACTCCGCGCCGAACATCGTCCAGACCGAGCGCGTCTATTTCCATCAGGATTTTTCCGTGTTCGCGTTCTTCGACAAGGCGGCGGTAAAGGACGGCGACTTCGACATCGAATATTCAATCTATTCGGTCTATCCCGACGGCAAACGCGCAAAGGCGGCGGACAACATCCGCTTGAAGGGCAAAAAGCTTTCGAAAGGCATAATCGTCGCCTCGAACGAATATGTCGGGGTGTGCTTCGACAAAAACTACCGCGAGGGCGTGTACACGTTCGAGATAGAGGCGCGCGACAAAATCGCGGGCGCGGTGTCGAAGTCGTCAACGCAGGTGAGGCTTTCGGAATGGACGCCGCCCGCGCCCATGCTCGACGCGGCTCTCGTGAAAAAGTCGATAATCGGCTTCTATCAAAATCCGTCGCCCGACACGCTGTACTCGCTGTTCTTCTCGAAATCGCTCGACTTGGAGCAGAAGGGCGCGCCCAACGACCTCAACTTCATCAACCTCGGATTCCTCCGCGCGGCGTTCAAGCGCAACTCGTTTTTGCTGCCGCCCATGCGCGAGAATTTTGCTGACTTCAAGCCACTCGACCGCGCGAAAATCATTTTCCTGTTCGCCGTCCTCGACGAAGCCCGCATAGACTTCAATATTCTCACCCCCGCCGAGCGCGACTATCAGGACGCCATGCGCAAGGCGAAAATTCCCGACCCCTACGCCGAGTGGGACCCCGTAATCGGCGCGGCGCAGATTGACATGCTCTGGGGCGAGTTTTTCGCCGACGGCACTTACAAGCCGATTCGCCGCATAATGGATTTGCTCGCGTACGCGGAGGAGGCTAAGTTTACGCAGGCGTGCCTTTCCGCCGGAAAGCGTCCCGAAAGCCGCGCCGACTGGAAAAAGTTCATGTACGGGGCGTACCATTCGGTCGCTCTTCAATCGCTTCTGCGCAATTCGGAACGCTTCCCGCTCGTAAAAAAATACTGCATGTGGGCGCTCGAAAACGGCGGGCTTCCCGATTCCACATACCGCCTTTTCGGAGGGGCGCAGGCGCAGTAGGCGTCCGCAAAATTTGACGCGATATGCCGCAAAACGGAAAAATAGCATTCTGGTTTTCCGCGCCGCTCCTTGCGGCGTTGTTCTTCCACATGGTCTGCGAAAGCATGGTCGTGCCGATTCTCGCGCCGACTCTCGCCGAGCCGATTTCGCCCGCGCACGACATGCTTGCGGGCTATTCGCAGGGGGCGCACAAGTTTTTCTACGGGCTTGCGCTGGCGGTCTATCCGATTCTCGTGTTTCTCTGCGCCCCGATAATCGGCGCGGTGTCCGACACCGTCGGGCGTCGCCCAGTTCTCCTCGCCGCGCTTGTCGGGACGATTTTGGGCTGCGCGGGGCAGGGCTTGGGAATGGAGATTCTTTCGGTTTGGCTCTTCGTCGCGGGACGCGCCCTCGTGGGAGCTACGGCGGGCGTGGACGGCGTGATTCAGGCGGCGTTGCTCGACAAATGCGCGTCGGAAAAGCAGAAGAATTTTTACCTCGGCGCGTCTCTGCTTGCCATGAGCGTGGGCTTCATGGCGGGGCCCGCGTTCGCCGCGCTGCTCGTAGACGAGAACGCGTCGGCGTTTGCGTGGAGCGCGCCGTTCTACGTTCTGGCGGCCATGTTCGCGTGGACTCTCGTTTTGATTTGGCGGAAGATTCCGTCGGGCGGCGGCCGCGCAAGCTTCGCGAAAATCAAGTGGCTTGCGGGAATTACCGACATCGCCGTGCTTTTCAGGATAAAACAGGCGCGGCACTTGGTCGCGATTTTCGTGCTGGCGGAGGTCGCGGCGGGCTGCTATGTGGCGGTGACGCCGCTCGTGCTTGCGCAGACTTTCGGCTTCTCGGTGCGCGAAATCGCGGTGTTCATGTCTTTGGAGGGCGTCTTTGCGAGCGTCGTGTACGCGCTAATCGGCCCGTTCATGCTTGCGCATTTTTCCAAGAATTTCATTCTGCGCTTTTCGATGTTCATGTGCGTGATTACATGCGGACTGTTGTTTTTCGGCGAAATAGGGGCGTTCATCTGGGCGGATTCGTTCTTCATGGCGATTGGGTTCTCGCTGGCGTACTACATAATTTTGTCGATGTTCTCCGACACTTCCGACGAGCGCAGGCGCGGCTGGATTCTGAGCGTGCTGTCGTCGCTCTGGGGGCTGACGATGGGCATGGGTCTTATGCTGTGCGGGGTGCTTGTGGGCTTTTCGAACGCGCTGTGCCTGATTGTCTGCGTGGTCTTGGGCGGGGCGGCGTTCCTCATGAGCCTCGCGAAAATCGGGCGGTTCAGGATTCCGTCCGACTCGATACCCGAATGATTTTTTGCCGATAAAAAATCCGCGTCGGGCGCAAAAAAAGATTTCAATTCGGCGTCCGAAAATGTAATATCCGCGGCATGACGACAATTTTGGGATTGCTTGTATTGGGCACTGCGCTCGTGTTTCTCGAAACGGTGCTTGTAGGCGGCGTTTGGGCGGTCGCGGGCGTCGCGTGCTACGGCGGCGCGGTTTGGGCGGCAAACGCGGAATTCGGCGCGGGAGCTGCGTTCGCGACGGTCGCGCTTTCCGCGCTCGGCTGCGTTGCGGCGTTTCTTGTGTGGCTTTACGTCATTCCGAAAACGGCGGCGGGGCGCAAACTGTATCTTAACTCGAAGCAGGACGGCAAAGCGCCGTCGCCCGATTTCGCAAAGCTTGTGGGCAAAAAGGCGAGGGCGTTGACGCCGCTCGCGCCGACGGGCAAGGTCGAAATCGACGGGCTTCCCTACGACGCCCGCTGCGAGACCGCCGTCGCCGAGGCGGGCGAAGAGCTTGAAGTCTCCCGCGCGACGCCGTTCGAATTGATAGTGGTTAAACTTTAACAAAATACAATAAATGAACATAATAACAGTATCGACAATAGTTGCGGGGATTATCGCGGTAATTGCGCTAATCGTCGTTATCTCGTTTATCAACACTTGGCTGAAAGCCATGCTTGCGGGCGCGCCCGTGAGCATTCTCACGCTGATTGCAATGCGCCTGCGCGGCGTCCCCTACGGAATGATTGTGGACTCGCGGATTATGGCGGTCAAAGCGGGCTTGGATTTGACGATAAACCAGCTCGAGGAGCACTACCTTGCCGAGGGGCACCTGATTCCCACGATTCAGGCTCTGATTGCCGCCGAAAAGGCGGGCATGGATTTGTCGTGGAAACAGGCGTGCGCGATTGACTTGGCGACGAAAGGCACGGGCAAAACCGTGGGAGAGGCTGTCCGCACGTCGATTAACCCGAAAGTCATCGACTGCCCCAACCCGAATTCGGGGCGGCGTTCGATTGACGGCGTGGCAAAGGACGGCATTCAGGTGAAAGTCCGCGCGCGCGTTACCGTGCGCACGAATCTCGAAAGGTTCGTGGGCGGGGCGCAGGAGGAAACGATTATCGCCCGCGTCGGCGAGGGCATCGTAACCACAATCGGCTCTGCCGACTCCTACAAATTCGTGCTCGAACACCCCGACAGGATTTCGAAAGTCGTCCTCGAACGCGGGCTTGATTCGGGCACTGCGTACGAAATTCTTTCAATCGACATCGCCGACGTTGACGTGGGCGAAAACGTCGGCGCAAAGTTGCAGGAGGCGCAGGCTATCGCCAACAAAAACATGGCGCAGGCGCAGGCGGAAATCAGACGCGCGGCGGCGGTCGCGCTCGAACAGGAAATGAAGGCGAAAGTGGAGGACATGAAAGCGAAGGTCGTGGAGGCGGAAGCTCAGGTGCCGCTCGCGCTCGCGGAGTCCCTGCGGTCGGGCAAAATGGGCTTTATGGACTACTACAAGCTCCAAAACATTCAGGCGGACACCTCGATGCGCGAAAGCATTTCGGGCGACAAACCCAAGAAATAGCGGAAACCGCGAATGGATTTCTTCTTCGACAACATAGTGTTTTTTGCGGTCGTTGCGTACATGCTAATCGTGTTCGTTTCGAAAGTCGCGATGACGGGCGGGGGCGGCGGCGAAAACGCGCAGACCCCGCCGCGCCGTCCGCGCGGGCATTCCGCGCACGACTTCCCGCGCTCCGCGACGCGTCCGACGCCCCGCAGTGTCCTCGCGCGAAAGCCCGCCGAAAAACCCGTGTTCGAAACGGAATTTCCCGCGGAGGAGTCCGAAATTTCCGACGCGCAAAAGCGCAGGGAGCTTGCGAACGACTCCCGCTACAATGCCGAGCCTGAGCACTCGCCGACCGCCCCCTGCAACCAGTACGCTCCCGAAATCGGGCAGCCAACTCCGCCCGTTCCGCAAGAGCCTGAGGACTTCGGCGAAATGTTCGATCCCGCCGCCGCCCGCAGGCTCGTGGAGCAGATGACGGCGGATTCGCACGGCTTCCACGGCGGCAATTCGTACATAAACGCCGACCTCTTCGAGCTTGAAAATTTCGCGGAGGAAGACTCCGAAAGCGCGTCCGAATCCGAACCCGTCCGAACCGCCGAACCGTCGCAGTCCCAAGCCGCCGCGGCGGAGCAAAGCCTGTCGGCGGCGGAAAAATACGGTTTGGACTCGGCGGGCGCGTTGCGCCGCGCGTTTGTGGCGGCGGAAATTTTGGGCAAACCTAAATCATTAAAAAGCGACGAAACATGGTAATATCGAAAGACGAAATCGGAATGCTCGTATCCGCCCGTTGCGGCCGGCCGCACGACCTCTTGGGCATGCACAAATGCAGGGGCGGAATTGTGGTAAGGGCGTATCTCAACGACGCCAAAACATGCGCGGTAGTCGATTTGCGCGACGAAAACAGGGCGAGAATCCCTATGAAAAAACTCGACGAATCGGGGCTGTTCGAGGCGTTCGTCAAGGGCGCAAGAAAGCCGTTCCCGTACCGCCTGCGCGCGCGAAGCTACAACGGCGAAATCCGCCAGGTCTACGACGCCTACAACTTCCCGCCGACCCTCGATTCCGACGACCTCTACCTAATCGGCAAGGGCGACGAGCGGAAAATCTACGACAAACTCGGCTCGCACGTCCGCGTTGTGGACGGCGTAAAGGGAACGTCGTTCGCCGTCTGGGCGCCGACCGCCCGCCGCGTGAGCGTTGTGGGAGACTTCAACGAGTGGGACGGCAGGTACCACCAGATGCGCGAGCTTGGGCAGTCGGGCATTTGGGAGATTTTTGTTCCGTCGGTCGGCGCGGGCGCAAAGTACAAGTTCGAAATTCTCGCCGCCAACAACGACGCCCCCTTCCTTAAAATCGACCCCTACGCAATCCGCTTCGAAGCTCCGCCCTACAACAGCTCGATAGTCTGCGACATTTCGGGCTTCGAGTGGAGCGACTCCGCGTGGCTGGAAAAACGCGCCAATACCGATTGGAGCAAGTCGCCCGTCTCTGTCTACGAAGTCCACCTCGGCTCTTGGAAGCGCGTTCCGGAGGACGGCTTCCGCCCGCTGACCTACGCCGAAATCGGCGTTCAGCTTGCCGACTACTGCTCAGAAATGGGCTTTACGCACGTCGAATTTCTGCCGCTTTCCGAGTACCCGTTCGAAGGCTCGTGGGGCTATCAGGTAAGCGGCTACTACGCGCCGACGCATCGCTACGGCTCGCCGCTCGACTTCATGAAAATGGTCGATACCCTCCACTCGCGCGGAATCGGCGTTATTATGGACTGGGTTCCCGCGCACTTCCCGCGCGACTCCTTTGCGCTGGCGGGCTACGACGGCTCGTGCCTCTACGAACATCAGGACCCGCGCCTCGGCGCGAATCCCGACTGGGGCACGCTCTGCTTCAACTACGGGCGCAACGAGGTCTCGAATTTCCTCATGGGAAGCGCGCTGGCGTGGTTCGACCGCTTCCACATCGACGGACTGCGCGTAGACGCGGTCGCCTCAATGCTCTACCTCAATTTCTCGCGCAAAGACTGGATTCCCAACCGCTACGGCGGAAGCGAAAATTTGGAGGCGATAGAGTTCATCAAGCGCACAAATTCCGCCGTCCACGAGGAGTTCAAGGGCGCGATAATGATTGCCGAGGAAAGCACGACTTTTCGGGGCGTAACCGCACCCGTCTCCGACGGCGGCTTGGGCTTCGACTTCAAGTGGAATCTCGGCTGGATGCACGACACCCTCGACTATTTCAAGGAAGACCCCGTCAACCGAAAATACCACCACAACAAGATGACATTCCCATCGATGTACCAGTTCACCGAGAAGTTCATGCTTGTCTACTCGCACGACGAAGTTGTGCACGGCAAAAGCCCGATGGTCGGCAAAATGGGCGGCGCGTACTGGGGCGACAAAATCGCGAACCTCCGCGCTCTCTACGCGTACATGTGGTTCTGGCCCGGGAAGAAAACGCTTTTCATGGGCGACGAAATCGCGCAGGGGCACGAGTGGCGCTACGACGAATCGCTCGAATGGTCGCTCTTGCAGTACGCCGAGCACGAGGGCGTAAAGGACGTCGTGCGCGACGCCGCAAACCTCTACAAAAACGACGCCTCCCTTGCGCAAAACGATTTCAACCCCGACGGCTTCCAGTGGATTAACGCCGACGACGGCAACAACAGCGTCTTCACGTTCCTGCGCTTCGACGCCGACGGAAAAACCTCCTACGCCGTCGCGAGCAACTTCACCCCCATCCGCCGCGAAAACTACCCGATTGGGCTTCCGTTTGCGGGCGAATGGCGCGAGGTTCTCAACACCGACGCAAAATGCTACGGCGGGCGCGGCTTCGGCAACAACGGCTTTGTGGTCGCGGGCGATACGGGCTTCAACGGCAAGCCGTTCGGCGCGTTAATCACGCTTCCGCCGATGTCCACAATAATTTTCAAACACGTCGAATAGGCGGATGAGCCGAGTCGGCGCGCGGAAACGCAAAACGCGTCCGTCGTTAACGGCGGACGCGTTTTTTTGCGGAATTTGTCCGCGCTATTTTTCGAACGCGGGGGTCGCGCACGGCAGCGGCGTTTCGCCGTCTTTGAACGCGAGCATGAACGACGTCGTGCGGAGCGCGTTGTTGCCGAACACCGCAAGCACGCGGTTCTTGCCCTTTTTCAGCGCGAGCTTCGCTCCGCTTTTCGGCTCGATTTCCCTGCCGTTGAGGTAGAGCCGTTTCACGGGGGCTTTGTTTACGAAAAGCGTGTAGTCGGCGTCGCGCGGCGCGGTGAAGTCGGCGCAGAACGCGTAGCCGAACGCGGATTTTTCGTACTTCTTCATGAAGGCGTAGCCGTTGAAGTCGGCGACAAACGGGCGCAGCGTCTTGTTGGCGCGGACGCCCCACTTGGCGTCGGGGAGGTTTTTGAGAACGGCGTCGGGCTTCGAGAGCGAGGCGAAGAAATCGGGGGCGACTTTCGACGCGTCGAAGTCTCCAATTTGCGCGGCTCTGTCGCGCGGGCAGTCGGCGTCGGGCACGCCGCGCTTTGCCGTCGCCGCAAGCCAGACCCTCGACGGCTTGCCGTCCAAAACGAAGTCGCACTGCGCCATCGCGAGCATGTCGCCGCCGTCGAACGCGTCGGCAAATTTGTTTCGTTTGAGCGTCGCCGACAGCTCCCTTTCGCCCTTGTAGGCAACGCCGTCAATCGGCGTGTCGAAGCACGGCGCGACAACCCAGCGGACGCGGAAGTTCGAGACTTTGTCCGCCGCCTTTCCGCCGAACTTCACCGAAATGTTCCCGCTCTTGCGGTCGAACGCAAGCAGGAATTCGAGACCGCCGAACTTTTCGCTTTTCGCGGCTTTCGGGCTTTCGGCGTCGAATTCGAGCAGCTCTATCTTCTTGGGAGTCTTGCGGACTTCGTATTGCGGAATGTTGTAGAATCCGTTTTTCTGCGAAATGTTATCCGCGCCGAGTTTCACCGATTTCGGCATGCCCGAAATTTTCAGCGCAAGCGGAATGTCCGAACCTATGTGCGTGGCGGTCGGGCGCGTAAGCTCGAAGAGCGCGATGTTCCCGCGAG
The DNA here is from genome assembly GCA_002405555.1 of Opitutia bacterium UBA4654. Classification (GTDB taxonomy): domain Bacteria; phylum Verrucomicrobiota; class Verrucomicrobiia; order Opitutales; family Intestinicryptomonadaceae; genus Merdousia. Next base: position 9,585 of record DHMA01000126.1, on the reverse strand, counting down.
CCGAGAGCCTGCGGACGCGCGATTTCAAGAACTGCGCGCGGTAGGCGGCGTAGTCGTTTTCGTTGCAGTACCAGAAGTCGTAGGAGGCCGACTCCTCCGCGTATTTGCCGAGTCGCGCCAAGCCCTCGTCGGACTGCCACGAATGTATGCCGAGCGTCAGGTGCGGCGGGTAGCCGTCGGCAATCATTTTGCGGGCGGCGGCGATGTTCTTTACGAGCTTTTCCCTTTCGGGGTTGCGGTCGTTTATCGAGAACGTGTACGACGAAAGCACGGCGTCGCGCAGCCCGAATTTCGCGTTGTTGTCGGGCGTGGTTTCGGGCGTGATTCGGTAGCCCGCGTTGACTATCGACTGCCCGACGTAGGTCTTGACGTTTTCGTCGAAAGGCGACTGGTATGTCATGTACGGCAGGACGAACGCGACGACGTTCGTGTCGAAGCTCGATTCGAGCACCGCGCGTTCGAGCGCGATTTCGCGGAAAATTTCGTTCGGCATTCTGTCTTCGAGGTGCGGGTGCGAGAGCGTGTGCGAGCCAAGCGCGCCGCCGAGCGCGAAAATCTTTTCGACCGCCGCCAGCATTTGCTTCGAAAATTTGCCGCCCACAAGGTAGCACGTCGCGGGGATTCCGCATTTTGCGAGCGTTTCGGCGGTCGCGGCGTGGCGCGGATTCGTGTCGTCCCAGCGGCTCGAAAACGCGATTTTCTTGCCGTCGGGCAGCTTCGCGATTTCCGCCGACGCCTCCTGCGCCTCTTGGGGCGTGCCGTATTCAACCGAAATGCACTGCGAATAGGTGTCGTCGAAGGCCGCGCGGAGTGTTGCGAATGAAAGTAGCAAGGCTATGATAACCGTAAATTTCTTCATGCAAAGAAAGGTAAAATCGAACGCGCGGCAAGACAAGTAAAAACGGCGCGGCAAAAAAACGAAAAAAAAGCTTGCCACGCCCGCGATTGTCCGTAGAGTGGCGTACTTAATAATTTTTCTTGGTAGGGTATCCAAGGGGCTAAAGGGCGCGGACTGTAAATCCGTTCAGCGTTGCTGTTCACTGGTTCGAATCCAGTCCCTACCACCATTTAGACCGCAGGTTAGCTTGCGGTCTTTTTTTTTACGGCGCGTGAAAATACTTCCCTAAGGGCGTTTCCCTGTACGCGCAGACCGCTCGCGTACGCAAAGTACGCCACGCGCCCTGTGCGCACAGGAAAGCCACCCTTATGAAAGCATTTTGACGCGCCTAAAATTACAGCGCACGGCGCGGAAGATTTAAGAATGTGTTGGGATAAAAGTTTGGTGAGGCGTTTTGCTCAGCTACTATGTTTTGTGGTAGCCGCGTACGCCACGCACACGGGGCGTGAAAGCACCAGTCTAAGGGCGTTTCACGCGCGACCCAGACCGCTTACATACGCCAAGTATGCTACGCGCCCTGTGCCGCGCGCAAAGCCGCCCTTATACTGGCACTTTGACGCCCCTAAAATTACAGCGCACGGCGCGGAAGATTTTTTAAATGCATTGGGAGAAAAGTTGGGTTTACAAAAAAGCGGAAATTCCATGTTGTGGAATTTTCGCTTTTTCTTTGTCCGCGCGTAGCGCGTCTATTTTATTTCGTTTCTTTCTCAAACATCGCATTCCCCAATGTCAGTAATTGCCGTAGGCAATACGGGCTGATACAGAAAAGGCGCGGTTATAGCCGCGCCGAATAAGCACCATGAGGAACGAAGTTCCGAAGGGGAGACGCACCTTGCGCCCGAAGTTTCGACGCCGTGCAGGCTGCCAGCCTGTGGGGGCGGAGGCGGAGGAATTTTGCGAAGCAAAATCCGCCTCATGGGGCTAAGCCCTTGATGCTTTGAATGGCACGACTTTTTATAACTCGTTTCTTTCCCAAACATCGCATTCCTCAACGCCAGTAATTGCCGCAGGCAATACGTACTAAACGAGAA
>DHMA01000126.1:3248-7506 GCA_002405555.1 Opitutia bacterium UBA4654 | reverse complement strand
ATCCGCCTCATGGGGGCTAAGCCTCTGATACTTTGAATGGCACGACTTTTTATAACTCGTTTCTTTTCCAAACATCACATTCCCCAACGGCAGTAATTGTCGTAGGCAATACGTACTAAACGAGAAAAGCGGCAAGTATACTTGCCGCGCATTATCACAGAAAGGAACGAAGTTCCGACGCCGTGCAGGCTGTTAGCTTGCGGGGGGGGAGGCGGAGGAATTTTGCGAAGCAAAATCCGCCTCATGGGGGCTAAGCCCCCATCTGCGGCGTTAAGGCTCCAGCCTTAAAAGTAGCGTTTGTAGAGTCCTAAGAATGCGGAGCCGTGGCGGGCTTCGTCTTTGCACATTTCGTGGACGGTGTCGTGGATTGCGTCGTAGCCGAGCTCCTTGGCGCGTTTGGCGAGTTTGAGCTTGCCTTCGGTCGCGCCGTGTTCGGCTTCGATGCGCACTTTGAGGTTCTTGGCGGTGTCGGCGTCTACCACTTCGCCGAGCAGTTCGGCGAATTTCGCGGCGTGCTCCGCCTCTTCGATTGCTATGCGCTTGTAGGCTTCGGCGACTTCGGGGTATCCCTCCCTGTCCGCCTGACGGCTCATGGCAAGGTACATTCCGACCTCGGTGCATTCGCCCATGAAGTTCGCGCGGAGACCCTCGACAACTTCGGCGTCGAGACCCTTTGCGATTCCGACCCTGTGTTCGTCCGCCCAAACGGGGGTGTCGGAGACTTCGCGGACTTCGAACTTAGCCTTGGGGGCTTTGCACTGCGGGCAGAATTCGGGAACGTTGTTTGCGTCCATCACATAACCGCATATCGGGCATACTACTTGTTTCATATTTTTTCCTTCCAATCTTTGTTTGCTGTTTACTTGTTAAAAATAATGACGGTACTATAATACCGTTATTAATCCGAATGCAAGTCTTTTTTTTACTTTTTCCGAAAAATTTTTTCGCGCCCCGCAAAACGGCGGCAGAATGCGGCTTGAATGCCGAATGCGCGCGGACGCGGAACGGAATGCGTGCGCCAAAAAACCGACTGCCGCTAAGAAAAACGCCGTTCATGCGCGTGGGCGGAAGCGAAACTTTCGCTTCTTTCCTAAACGGCGCGAACCGTCGGCGAAAGCTAACGCAGGCACTTACGCCACGCGAAGAAAAACGATTAAACGATTGTCTTATGTCGATCCGCCGCAAAACTAAGCCGCATGCTTCAAGTTGCCGAACGGCGCGAAACGCCCGATTGCAATCGCCCGTCTGGCGCAAACTTTCGCGCATGCTTGCGCGTGAGCTTAATAAAACTCGAATGATTTTGCGACGCAGTAGCTACGTCTTTTCTGCACGGCAACCCGCGCGTCGCGTCGGAATTGAATTGCAATGCCCGCGCGTTCGCCGCAAGTGTTCCCAATACACCTGCCGCGCGGGACTCGAACTTCCGCGTTTTATTTTGCGCCTGCCGCGCAACCGCGCATACCCGCAATCCTTGCGGCGTTGCGCTACTTGATTACGGACATTCCGAATGAGAGGTAGAGCGGCAGAGTGAATACCGCGATAATCGACGTTGCGAGCACAATCTGCACCGCGATTTTCGGGTATCCGCCGAAGGATTTTGCCAGAACCGCGGGCATGATTCCCGACGGCGAAAGCGCCATGAGCACGAGAATCGTTTTGAGAACTTCGTCAACGGGCAACGCCCACGCGGCGAAGATGAAGAGCGCGGGCAGCAGCCCCATGCGCACGAGCGACGCCGAGATTACGATTTTCCACGGAATTTTTTCGCGCCCCAGCATGTCGCAAAGCAGCGCGCCGAAAATCATGAGGTTGAGCGGAATTGCCGCCGCGCCCGCGAATTTCAGAAATGTCTTGAAGAATTCGGGGACGTATACCGCCGTGCCGCTCCACACGAGGAAAAGCCCGATGAAGACCGACCACACGGGGCCGCGCATGAGGAAGTCGAAACTCACGCGCTTTGCGTTTGAGAGCAGCAGGTAGCCGACCGACCAGAACACGAGGTCGCAGCCGACGTTGTGGGTTATGAGCACGCCCGTGATTTCGCCGCCTCCGTTCCAGAGAATCGCAACGAGGGCGATTATGAAGAAGCCGTAGTTTTGCGTGGCGGTGGTGACCGAAAAGGTGCGGAGTCCGTCGCCGACTTTCAGCCCGATGAGCTTCCCTACGAGCCACGAAATCAGCAGCGACGCCGCGAGTCCGCCCGCGCCCGCCGAGATTGTCGCGAGCGAAAACCCGACGCTTTCGAGCTTTTTGTTGTCGAGCAGGTTCGACAGAATGAAGCACGGCAGCGTAAGCTCTACCGCGATTTTCACGAGGCTTGCGTCCGCCTCCGGCTTAATCCACGCGACTTTTCTCGCAAACCACCCCGCGCCGATCATGGCGTAAATCGGGAAAATCGCCGCGAGCATAGACAATGTTGAAATATCGTTCACTTCGAAAAAAATAACCGCCGCAAAACATCGGAGCTTGCGCGGGCATATGCAACCTTTTTTTTGCGGGCGCGGCGTCGATTTATGCGCGTCCGGCTGCTACCGTTCGTCTCTGGGCTGCCTGAATTCCGCCAGCGTCCGCGCGGCAATGGAGCGCAGTTTTGCGGCTTGGGAATTGCCTATCGTGTCGGGCACGAACGAAATTTCCTCGGGATTTTTGTCGAAAAGGAATCCGAACCACACGCATGCCTGCAAGTAGTTGCCTCTGTCGTTGAGGTGGATTGTGTCGCGGGCTATGCGCATTTCTCCGTCCTTTTGCTTGCGCCAGTAGGTTCTTCCCACGACGTCGCCCGCCTGCGGGGGAAGGTCGGGATAGCGGTAGTTTGAAAAGTCGCGCGGCTCGAAGGGGCGCGTTTCCTGCGCTCTGTAATTTTGCACGGCTTTGCCCGTCGGAATGACGCGCAGACCGAGCTTTTTTGCGGCGTCGGCGTAGTTTTTTTCGGCTCGCGCGAACATTTCGGACTGGTCGATGTTCCATTTGCCGCCCTTTGAAATGCGGGGGTCGTCGGAGCGGTACGACCACGTTTGCTGAATGCAGATTTCGGCGGTCGGCGCGTACTTCTTTATATAGTCGCGCAGCTTTTCGGCGTAGGGAAAATATGTTTCGGGACGCCAGCTTTCGTGGCTTGCCTGCTGTATCGTTATGATGTCCCACTTGCGGCTTTGCAAAATCTGCCGCATTGTGGATTTCCCGTCTTGGTAATGCCTGACCGACGGGTCTTTCTCCTCCTCCGAAATATAACGCCAGTGGCGCGAGAGCGTGCAGCCGCCGTGGTTTGCGCCCTCCAAATACAGCGAGCAGTCGGGCGCGGATTTTACGACGGACGGCAGGTAGACGAACACGCTTCTCGCAAAGCTGTTGCCGATTGTAAGCACGGCGATTTCTTTTGCCGATGCGCATGCGAGCGCAAAAAGCAGGAGGACGGCGGCGAAGATTCGTTTCATGCGGCGATTGAAAATTTCGGCGCGGCGGGTGTCAAATTTTTTATTGAAGCGCGGGGAAGAATCGGCGACATTTCGGGCATGATTAGAAAAATTACGGAAGCCGACAGGGAAACCTACCTCGAATTTTCGCGGATATTCTACGATTCGCCCGCGGTGCACGCGCCGATTCCCGAAAGCCGACGCGTCGCGGCGTTCGACGAAATGGTTTCGTCGGACGAGCGGCTTGTGGGAGTTGTGCTCGAATGCGACGGCAAGCCCGCGGGCTACGGGCTTGCAAGCAAGATGTATTCGCAGGAGGCGGGCGGCATGCAGCTCTGGCTCGAAGAGCTTTTCATTCTGCCCGAATACCGCTCGCGCGGCTTGGGGCGCGAATTTTTCGCCTACATGGAATCGCTCCCGAATGTCGCAAGGACGCGTCTGGAATACGAAAGGGCGAACACCCGCGCCGCCGCGCTCTACCGCCGTCTCGGCTACTCCGACGTTCCCTATGCGCAGCTGATGAAAGACATAAAAAAGTAGGGCGGGGCGGGAGCGGGCATTTTTTGCGGTTCGAAAAAGGTTGATTATCGGCGAAGTCGCGCCACTTTGGTCTGTTTATGAAATTTCTAAGCAAGATAGGTCTCGAACCGTTCATCATCTGCCTGTTTGCGTCAATCGGGCTTGCGAAACTTGCGCCGTCGGTGGGGATTGCCGAATTTTGCGGAATCACACTGGGCGACGTCGCGACATGGGGCGTTGCGGGAATATTCTTTTTCTACGGGCTGAAACTCGACAGGCAGAAGCTCGCGGCGGGGCTTGTAAACGTAAAGCTCCACCTGCTTGTG
>DHMA01000126.1:0-3174 GCA_002405555.1 Opitutia bacterium UBA4654 | reverse complement strand
TGCATGTTTCCACATTCGTGCTGTTCCCGCTGATAGTGCTCGGGGCGATGTGGCTTTTCGGCGCGTTCGACGCGCAGGGCGACTTGCACTGGCTGTGGCTCGGCACGTTCTTCCTTGCCTCGCTGCCGTCAACGGTGTCGTCGAGCGTCGTGATGGTGTCGATTGCGGGCGGCAACATTCCCGCGGCGATTTTCAACGCGAGCATTTCGAGCCTCTTGGGCGTGTTTTTCACCCCGCTTCTGATGAGCATTTTTTTGGAGGGCGTGGACGGCTCGCGCGGGCTGGGCGACGTTGTGCTCAAACTCGTCTTTCAGGTGATAGTGCCCGTGGTTGCGGGCTTTGCGCTCAACCCGAAATTCGGGCACGTCGCGGCGGCGCATAAAAAGGCTCTGCGCAATTTCGACCAGCTCACGATTCTTTTAATAGTGTACACGTCGTTTTGCGACTCATACGCAAAGGACATGTTCGCGGGCTTTCCGATGTCCGACCTCGTCGTGCTGTCGGTCGCGATGGTCGCGCTGTTCGTGTTCGCAATGGCGGTAGTCTGGGGGGTGTGCAGGCTCCTGCATTTCAACCGCGAGGATACGATTACGGCGGTATTCTGCGGCTCGAAAAAGTCGCTCGTGCACGGCTCTGTGATGAGCAAGGTGCTCTTCGACAACCCCGCGGTAATCGGCGTTGTGCTGCTGCCCACAATGCTCTACCACGCCTACCAGCTTATAATAGTGTCTATAATAGCGCAAAAACTGGGCAAGACTGCGGAATCGGAGGGCGGAAAAAATTCGAAAAAATAAAATGAAAAAAATTCTTGACGAATTTCCACATATGCGTAGATTTCATACTTTTCTTTAAAAATGAATACGACAATAGCAAAGAAAGAGGAGCAGAAGCAATGGTACGTAGTCGATGCCACCGACCAAGTACTGGGGCGTCTTGCCGTTAAGATTGCGAACGTATTGCGCGGCCGCAATAAATCCATTTATACGCCCAATGTCGACTGTGGCGACCATGTCGTTGTAATCAACGCCGAAAAAGTCAAAGTCACGGGCAAGAAAGAAGAGAACAAGGAATATATGTTCTACTCCGGATACGTCGGCGGCGAAAAATACGTCAAGCTTTCCGACTTCCGTGCGCGCAGACCCGAATACCTCATCGAGGCTGCGGTCAAGGGCATGCTTCCCAAGAACAAGCTCGCAAGAGACATCTTCACGAAGCTGCACGTCTACGCGGGCGCGGAACATCCGCACGCCGCACAGCAACCCAAACCCTTCAACTTCTAATTATCGACATGAGCGAAAACGAAATTTTTGTTTCCGTCGGACGTCGCAAAACGTCGGTAGCGCGCGCCCGCCTCGCAAAAGGCTCAGGCAAGCTTACCGTCAACGACAAGCCCCTCGAAGAATACTGCTACACAGACCAGCTCTCGATGTTGGCTCTCCGTCCGCTCGTTTGCACTGCGACGCGCAACTCGGTTGACGCCGATATCAACGTAAAGGGCGGCGGCCCCGTCGGTCAGGCGGGCGCAATCAGCCACGCTCTCGCGAGAGCGCTCCAAAAGATGGACGAATCGCTCCGCCCCGTTCTCAAACAGAACGGACTCATCACGCGAGACCCGCGTGCCAAGGAACGTAAGAAGTCCGGTCAGCCCGGCGCGCGCAAACGCTTCCAGTTCTCAAAGCGTTAATTCGCAAGAGATTCTTTTTTACTCGAAGCCCTTCCGCGCAAGCGGTGGGGCTTTTGTACTTTCATTCTTTCACATTCAATTATCCGCAAGGGCGGACTTCCGTTTTGCGCCGCGGTTTTGACCCGCGGGGCGCGGACGTTCGGCGCGAAACTCTCGGCAAGGCTCGCGCGGCTCCCCGCGCGTTTGCGGCGTTTTGCGACACCGCAACTCCCCGCGAAATGTCGGGCGGCGGACTCCCGCCTTTCGGCATTCGCGGAGTGCCCGCATTCGGGAAACCGCCATTCGGCGCGGCTTTTCGGAACGGGCGCGACCACATCGCGGACGGCTTGCTTGTCGCAGGTTGGGCGACCGCTTGCTTTCGGACGGGGGCTTTGCCGCTTTGCGGCGGCTGGAGCTTCTTGGCTGGGCGGCGTAGCTTCTCCAAGCAAAACGGGGCTACCTTTGGGGGCGCGGGTTCTGCGCGAAAGCGGGGCTTGCTTGCCTTTGGGGTTGCGGAGCTTCGCGGATTGCTTGCTTTGCGGACGGCGGGCATGGCGTTTGCCGAAAGCGGAGCTTGCGAGGCGGCGGAGCTTGGCGTTTGTTGCGAAGCGCGGCTTGCGGGTTTTGCGGGCGGCGCGGACTGCGGACGCCGAAAACAAAACAACTCTCCTGCGGGAGGGACAAAAAATTTCATCATCATGGACAGAAAAATCAAAGCTGGAATTACGGGTGCATCGGGTTATGCCGGCATTGAACTTGTAAGAATTTTGGCGCGCCACCCGTCGGTGGAGCTTGCGTGCGTTACGTCGCGAAGCCTTGCGGGCACGCTTGTTGCCGACAACATGCCCTCGCTCAGGCACCTGCTTCCCGCGGACATGAAATTTCTTCCGTCCGACCCCGCCGAACAGGCGAAAATGGACATCGACGTCTGGTTTCTCGCGCTTCCGCACGGAGCCGCCGCCGAATACGCAAAGCCGCTTGTCGAGGCCGGTAAAACGGTAATCGACCTGTCCGCCGACTTCCGTCTGCACTCGCTCGACATCTACCGCGAATACTACAAAGAGGAACACAAAGCCCCCGAGCTTCTCAAGCTCGGCAAGTATGTAATTCCCGAGCTGTTCCCCGTCTCGAAGTCCGACAAGCTCATAGCGTGCGCGGGCTGCTACCCCACGAGCATACTCGTTCCGCTCATTCCGCTTATGCGCGCTAACGCAATCGGGCGCGAGCACATTGTAATCGACTCGTACAGCGGCGTTTCGGGCGCGGGCAAGAAGTCCGATTTGGCGTATGCGTTCTGTGAGAGAAACGAGAGCGCGAAGGCGTACGGGCTGCCCAAACACCGCCATTTGTCGGAAATCGAAGAGGAGCTTTCCCTCGCGGCGAACGAAAAAATTCTCGTGCAGTTCAATCCGCACCTCGCGCCGATGTCGCGCGGAATTTCGACGACAATCACAATTCCCGCCAAATACGAAGGCGTCGAAAAAATCTACGAAATCTGGCACAAATACTAC
>DHMA01000230.1 GCA_002405555.1 Opitutia bacterium UBA4654 | reverse complement strand
ACGCCGACGCCAAAATGTACGCAGAACGCGCCGCAAAAGTCCGCAAGGCAATCACCGACAACCTGCTCAGAAAAGACGGCCTGATTTCCGACGGCATTCTGCCCGACGGCAAGCTCAACCCCGAAACGGGCGTCCACGCGCAGGTGCTCGCCCGCATGTGCAACATTGAAGGCTTCGACTTCGAAAAGGCGAAAAACGAAATCCTCCTGCCCTTCATCAAGGGCGAAAAGAAGTTCAAAGCTCCGCCGTCCGCGTTCTGGACCGTGTACGTCATCAAAGTCATGTGCGACGCAGGCTACAACCGCGAAGTCTACGAATACATTAAACGCAACTGGGAAGACTACACAAAATACGGCACTACATTTGAAGACTTCAAGGAAAAGCCGTGGAATACGCACTCGCACGCGTGGAGCGCGCACCCCGTGTTCATGCTGCCGCAAATACTCGGCGGCGTTAAGCAGGAAGCCGCGGGCTGGACGAAAATTTCGTTCAAACCCAACTTCTTCGAAGACTACGCGAAAGTCGTCTACCCCACGCCGCAGGGCGATATAAAAGTGGAATGGCGCAAAAACGCAGACGGCACGTTTTCGAGCAAAATCGAAAAGCCCAAAGGCGTGGAAATCGTAAAATAGCGCGGATTGCGGAACGATTTTCCCGAAAATTTGCGGGCGCGGAGCAAAAAACTCCGCGCCTTTTTTGTTTTTTTTCGAAGCGCGAAAGCGGAAATTTCGGATTGACGCAAAGCGCGGAAATTCGGGGAAAACAGACATAAAAAACGGGAGCGCGGACATCATCTAACAGTCTATCGTAAAAGTCGATGCGTAAACGGCAAAACGCGCCCGAAAGCCGCAAAACAGCCGTTCCAAATATCGGCGATTGAAAGCCCCGAAAACGGGGTCGAAAAACGCGAGATGGGTTTTTTCGTAAAAAATTGAAAAAATAAGCTTTACAAAACGAAAAAACGAGATGAAATGAAGCGCTTTCAAAATTCAAAAACACCAAATTATGGCACTCAGAATAAGATTACAAAGGCACGGCTCCGTGCACAACCCGATGTACCGCATGGTCGTGGCGGAAAGCGCGTCGCGCCGCAACGGAAAATTCGTCGAAAACCTCGGCCTCTACAACCCGAAGCCGCGCGGCAAAGACGTCGAAACACAGGTCAACCTCGACCGCGTAGACTACTGGCTGAGCGTTGGCGCTCTCCCCAGCGACACGGCAAAGACCGTCATCAAGAAGGCGCGTCTGGCAAAGGCAAAGGCGGAATAAGCTCCGCTTCCGCGTTTTTTTTCAAACGAATCGGTTTAAGCCGAAAACATGGCAGCGCACCTCAAAATCGACTTCCTTACGCTCTTTCCGAAGATGCTCGAAGGCTTTTTGAGCGAAAGCATGCTCGGACGCGCCCAAGAGGCGGGCATTCTGGACATCAAAGTCCACAATATCCGCGACTGGGCGACATCGAAACACAAGAATACCGACGACCGCCCCTTCGGAGGAGGCCCCGGAATGCTGATGAAGCCCGAACCCGTGTTCGCCGCCATTGAGGAACTCCAAACACCGAACTGCACAAGAATCTACATGTGCCCCGACGGCGAAAAATTTTCGCCAAAACACGCGGCGGAATTCGCCGAGGCGGGTCATCTGATAATTCTGAGCGGGCACTACGAAGGTATTGACCAACGCATTCGGGACTGTCTCATAGACAGGGAAATCTCGATAGGAGACTACGTTCTCACGAACGGCACACTCCCCGCGGCGGTCGTTGCGGACGCTACGGCGCGGTATGTCAAAGGCGTTTTGGGGGAAGAAAATTCCTTGACCTTCGATTCGTTTAACGACAACCTCCTGTCGTTTCCACAATATACAAGACCGGCGTCGTTTAGGGGAATGGACGTTCCCGAAGTGCTGATGTCGGGCGACCACAAAAAAATCGCGGAGTGGAGACGCGCAAGGCAAATCGAAAAGACAAAAGAACGCAGAGCAGACATTTTAAATCAGAAAGAAGAAAAACAATGAACCAAGACTTGTTGAAAGAAATCACAAAAGACCAAATCAAAGCCGACATGACCAAATTCAAGGTCGGAGACGGCGTTAAGGTACACACGAAAGTACGCGAAGGCGACAAGGAACGTATCCAGATTTTCGCAGGCATCGTAATCGCCCGCAAGGGTAGCGGAATCCACGAAACATTCACGGTTCGCCGCATTTCCTACGGCGAAGGCGTGGAACGCGTCTTCCCCGTAAACTCGCCCAACATCGCAAAGATTGAAGTAGACCGCGAATCCGTCCCGATGCGCGCCCGCCTCTACTACTTGCGCGACCGTATCGGCAAGGAAGCTTCCAAGGTTAAGGAAGCGCGTCTTGCCCAATAAGCTTCGGCAAAACCGCGCGACATGCGCGGCAAACGCAAAACCCGTCCGCTTTCGCGGCGGGTTTTTTTGTTGAAATTCTCGCTTGCCGAAGCCGCCGCGCACGCGCATTCAACGCGCCCCTGCCCCTAAAAAACGCCCGAAAGCGCACAAGAATTCTTGACAACAAAAACGCTCTAACGATTGTTGTTTCAAGTGAAATCGAGAATCACATTGAAGGACGTCGCCAGAGAGGCGGGCGTAAATTTTACGCTCGTTTCAAAATATTTGACGGCGAACCCGCAGGCGCGAAT
>DHMA01000158.1:18505-18666 GCA_002405555.1 Opitutia bacterium UBA4654 | reverse complement strand
TGGCAGTGGAAGTCGATAAGGGGAAGCTTCTCGGCGAATTCGTGGTACAATTCGCGCGAATACTTGTTCTCCAAAAGAAAATCGTTCGAAATAAATTTTTCCATTGACTTTAAGCGTCTCAAACGTTTGAGTTTTGGTCAAGTAATTTCTTGCGCTTCGAA
>DHMA01000158.1:16204-18465 GCA_002405555.1 Opitutia bacterium UBA4654 | reverse complement strand
CGCTTCGAACGACTTTTCGCCCGCGTCTTTTCGGTAGAATCGGGTTGAGAAAGTTGCGCACCGCAGGCTTAATTTTTCCTCAACACACAGAAAGCTCCACATGAAAGTAACCCAGCGCGACATCGCAAAAAAAATAGGCGTTTCGACTTCGCTCGTTTCGAGAGTGCTGTCGGGACAGGCGCACAAAATCGGCGTCCACCCCAAGAAGATTGAAGACATCATCAGAACCGCAAAGGAAATGAACTACGTTCCGTCGCCTGCGGCTCTCATTTTGAAGGGCAAGAAAAGCCGCACGGTGGGCATTGTCGCGTACGACTTCTACGACCCCTACTTCTCCTTCCTCATCAGCGAGCTTCAGGAACTTTCGCACGGCAACAACTATTCGCTGCTGCTGGTGGGCTTCCTCAACAGAAAGCCCTGCGAGTCCGACCTGCTTCCGCTCTACAAGCACTCCGTTGACGGCATAATCGTCCTCGGTTCCTACGGCGACCTCTCTTGGACCGAGGCGTTCAAGGACATTCCGATTGCGCGTATCGGGCACGGCTCGCACCCGAACCTCACGCTTTCAATCAGCATCGACGAAAACGACGCCATGCGCAAAATCTTCACGCACCTCGTGCGCGACTTGGGGTTGAAGAGAATCGCCTTCGCCTCGCGCGAAATTCCCGCGCACCACTTGCGCTGCGCCGCCGCCGAGGAAGTGGCAAAAGACTTCGACTGCCGCTTCGACTCGCTCTCGCCGTCCTCCGACACGAACGACTTCAAGGTCGGGCAGGAAATCGCTCGCGACCTCCTCAAAACGGGCAGGGACAAGCTTCCCGACGCAATCATCTGCGCGACCGACACAATCGCGATGGGCGTCATCAAGAAGTTCTACGAAGTCGGCGTGCGCGTCCCCGAAGACGTGGCAATCACGGGCTTCGACGACATTCCCTCCGCCGCCAACTACATTCCGTCGGTGACGTCTTTCAGGCAGCCCGTCAAGCAGTTCGCAAAAGAGTGCTTCAACGCCGTCATGGAAAACTCCGAGCCGAAAGTGGAGCACCTTGAAGGCGAGCTTATCATCAGAAAAAGCACAATGAAAATTTAACAAAACAAACCACGCACTATCAAATGAAAACAAAATCGAAAGAATCGGTAAAATTCGACATAGTATCCCTCGGCGAAGTCATGCTCCGTCTCGACCCCGGCGACGACCGCATCAGAACCGCCCGCTCGTTCCGCGCTTGGGAGGGCGGCGGCGAGTACAACGTGGCGCGCGGCCTCCGCAAATGTTTCGGGCTCCGCGCGGGTCTTGTGAGCGCGTTCGCCAAGAACGAAGTCGGCTACCTCCTCGAAGACTTCATCATGCAGGGCGGCGTGAACATGGACTTTGTAAAATGGGTCAAGGCCGACGGAGCGGGGCGCAATGTCCGCAACGGGCTGAACTTCACCGAACGCGGCTACGGTATCCGCGGCGCGCTCGGCTGCTCCGACAGAGGCCACTCGGCGGCGTCGCAGCTCAAAGCGGGCGACATTGACTGGGAGGAGCTTTTCGGCAAGCAGGGCGTCCGCTGGTTCCACACTGGCGGCATTTTTGCGGCTCTCTCCGAAACCACGGGCGAGGTCGTTCTCGAAGCCGCGAAAATCGCGAAGAAGTACGGAACCATCGTCTCCTACGACCTCAACTACCGCCCCTCGCTTTGGGCGGACATCGGCGGGCAGAAACGCGCGGTCGAAATCAACTCCGAAATCGCAAAGTATGTCGATGTGATGATTGGCAACGAGGAAGACTTCACCGCGTGTCTCGGTCTCGAAGTGGAAGGTCTTGACGAAAACATTTCCGACATCAATGTCGAAGCCTTCAAGAAGATGATAAACAATGCCGTTGCGAAGTATCCCAACTTCAAGGCGACTGCCACTACCCTCCGCAAGGTTCGTTCCGCAAGCTCCAACGATTGGAGCGCGATTTGCTGGTGCGACGGACAATTCTACGAGTCCAAGAAGCGCGACGCCCTCGAAATTTTCGACCGCGTCGGCGGCGGCGACTCTTTTGCGTCGGGCTTCATTTACGGCATGATGGAGCTTGATTCTCCCAAGCTTGCGGTCGAATACGGCGCGGCGCACGGCGCGTTGGCGATGACGACTCCCGGCGACACGAGCACGGCGCGGCTTGAAGAAGTCCGCAAGCTCGCCGAGACTAACGCAGGCGCTCGCGTTGTGAGGTAGCGGGAACCTGCGGGACTTGTTTGGTACACAGCCAAGTCTTGCTCAAAAACGAA
>DHMA01000158.1:10785-16121 GCA_002405555.1 Opitutia bacterium UBA4654 | reverse complement strand
GCCTCGCCTGTGCGCCAAACCGTTCCCCGCAGAACCCCGCTGGGAAACGTGTGGATTGCCGAGAGGGTTTTTATTTTTGGGCGCGATGTCATCGCGCGGTAGATTTTGATTTTGTTTTTTTAGGTTGCCTGTCGGAGTGAAGTTGGGGAACTGGGATTTTTATTTTTAGGGTTTATTTTTTAGGGTATCTCGCGGGAAAAGTTTTGTGGCGCGAGTTTTCTCTTAGTTGCCTTGCGAAATAGGCGGGGGAACTTCGGATTCTTTTTGTTCCGTTGCCAAGTCTTGCTCAAAAACGAAATGGGGCAGTACTCAAGTACAGCCCCATTTTGTTTTTTCCGCGAGCCTCGCCTGTGCGCCAAACCGTTCCCCGCAGAACCCCGCTGGGAAGTGTGCGGATTGCCGAAAGGTTCTTTATTTTTGGGCGCGATGTCATCGCGCGAAGTAGATTTTAGATTTTTGTTTTTTAGGTTGCCTGTCGGAGTGAAGTTGGGGGCTGGGATTTTTGTTTAGGGATTGTTTTTTAGGGTATCTCGCGGGAAAAGTTTTGTGGCGCGAGAGATTGGGTTGGGAGAAAATCTTATTTTTTATTAGCTTATTTTCTTCCGCTGTTTGTCCTTATTTTTACGTTGCATAAATGGGGCGAGGGGGGTTTATTCGGGAGCATCATGAGAAGGATATTTATTTTATTTTTTACGGTTTCCGTTTTATTTGCCAATTTACTTTGCGCCGAGCGCGGCGAGAGAAAGGTCGGCATTCAGACTTTCACGTTTGCCAAGCAGACGATAGAGGAGCTTTTACCGCTCGTTCGCGAATGCGGTGTTGACGCTATCGGGCTTTCGCGTCATGCGCTCTCGAAGAAGTATCCCGACGCGATGGTTGAGCCGTCGATGTCGGACGAACAAAAGGCGTTCCTCAAAAAGATTCTTGCCGACAACAAAATCAAGGTGGTTTCCTACGGCGTTTCGACTCCCACGACCGAAAACGCAATCCGCAAGCTGCTTTCGTTTGTCAAGGAGTTCGGCGCGGACACCGTCATTGCCGAGCCGTCCGCCGACAAGCTTCCGCTTTGGAACAAGCTTTGCGCCGAGTACGGAATGAAAGTCGCCGTCCACAACCACGGCAGGGACGCCAAGCGCAATGCCGAATTTTCCGACCCGAAGTTTGTTGCGTCTATGATTGCCGACTATCCCAAAGTTTACGCCTGTCCCGACACGGGGCACTGGGGGCGTTCGGGCGTCAATGCAGTCGAGGGTTTCAAGACGCTCGAAAACAAAATCGGCATCGTCCATTTCCGCGACATGAGCGCGTACGGGCTTTCCGCCTACGACGTTCCCTTCGGCACGGGCGCGATGAACGTAGACGCCATGCTTGCCGAGCTTGACCGCCAGAAGTTCGACGGCTGGCTTTTGCTTGAATACATCGGCTGGTGGAAGAACACGCCCGCGCAGAAGCTCGACGAGGTAAAGCGGAGTGTCGAGTATCTCAAAGCGCATTAAGGCGTTGAGGTATTTACGAAAGCGGGGGAGCGGCGAACCGTTCCCCCGTTTTTTTGCGGCGTTTGCGACGCGTTATTTGACGATTATCGAATATTCGCCTTTTGGCAGTTCGAATGTGCGTTTGCCGTTTACGGTTTTTTCCGAAACGGTTTTGCCGTTTACGCGCAGGGTTTTGCCCTTGCAAAATTCGGGGAGGGAAACGACTGCGAGCGTCGGCACCGACACGTCCATGATGAACGCCGAGCCGTCGCGCACGAACGACGACTTCACTTCGCCCGAAACCGTTTGGAAGCCCAGCGACGCCCGTTTGAATTTTGCGGGCTGCGGTTCTACCGCAAATTTTTTCCATGCGGGTTCGAGCGGACGGAGTCCGCAGAGTTCCGACGAAATCACCGTGATTGCTCCGCCGCTCCACGCGTGGTTGATCGAGCCGCCCCCGAAGCCGTCCTTTTCCCAGCCCTCGAAGAGCGTAGTGTAGCGCGGGTCGTCCACCATTTTCTTGAAACGTTCCTCCGCCCTGTCGAGCGCGTAGCCGCCGTGCCCCACTTTAAACAGAGCCTCCATGACGTATTTTTCCATGTAGGGGCTTGCGTGTTTTTGGGTTTTGAAGACCCTGAAAATTGCGTCGTATTTCGATTTGTCGGCGATGCCCGAAATCACGGCGAGCGCGTGGACGCGGTCGTCGGTTTCGCCGTTGTATTCGGGGTATCTGTACGCCGTGCCGTTCCAACAATTTTCGAAGCCCGCCCTTACTTTTTGCATTGTTTGGCGATAGGATTTTGCGTCGTCAGGGTATCCCAAAAGTTCCGCCATGTTCGCGGCGGCGTCGAGGGCTATATAATGCCAGCCCGCAAAAATCAGGCGTTTGTCGCGGTTTTCGCCCCAGTCGCCCCAGCTCCAGCCGCCCTTGCGGAATTCGGTAAGCCCAGTGGAATCGAGCGTCCAGAGGGAGAGGTATTTTTTGACTGCGGGATACGCGAATTTGACGGTGTCGGCGTCGCCCGTATTCATGTAATAATTCCAGAACCCGTATTTGCCGATTGACGCGAGCATTTGCCCCGGGAGTTCGCTGGTGTAATTGCCGGGAATCGGCGCGAACAGCGAGCCGTCGGGTCTTTGCCAGCTCACGAGCTGGCGGATTGCCTTGCGGGTGAGCGCGTTTACCGACGGCGTGTAGGTGTAGAAGCTTTCGCCCGAAAGAATCACGACGTCGCCCCACCACTGGGCGCGTTCGCGGTCGGGGCAGTCGAAGTATGTGTCGCGCATATTGACGTACAGGGTGTTCAGTCCCTTTTGCCAGAAGCGCATGAAGAACGGGTTGTCGCACGAGAATTTGCCCGAAACTTCGGTGTCGTAGCCCGATTCCCTTGCCTCGATTTTTTTCACGTCCACATACCGCGGAAATTTCAAAACGATTTCGTGCCCGTTGAGCCAGCCCACAGATTCGTATGTCTGCAAGCCTTTTTTTGTGATGTATTCGGCGCGGAGGCAGTTGTCGCCGCCCGTGAACGCGTGGTCGGTTTCGACGGACACGAGCGAGTTTCCGACGGGGTCGTAGACGGTGATAATCGGCGTCATCTGCATGTTGTACGGAAGTTTTGCAACCGCCGTGCCGCCGAGCCACGATTTCTTGGCGGTAAATTGAAGCTCTATCGGTTTGCGCAGTTTCCATTGCGGAATGGGGCGTTTTTCGGCGGCGTTCCACGGGGCGCAGCCGAGCTTGCCGTACTCGCGCGATTTTTTGAAGGCGAATTTTTCGGGCAGGTCGTCGCGCGTCTGCCAGTTTTCGATTTCCCTGTTTGCGTCGAACTGCAAGTTCGATTCCGACAGTCGGTAGTTCGGGAACGGCGCGCCCGCAGTGCCGTAGGCGGGGTGGACTCTCGAAAGCCAGTCGGCGGAGGTGTCGAAAGCCGACATTTCGCCGCCGTCGATGTACAGCCCCGATTTCCCGCTGCTTTTGTGCGAGAATCCGTCTTTGCCGAAGTACCAGAGAAGAACGGCGACGCGGTTTTTGCCCGATTTCAGAAATGGCGCGATGTCGATTTCGTCGTAGTAGCCGTCGGCGGGATTCGGGCCGCGTTTGAGTCCGCCCTCGAAGACCGCGAGCCTGCCGTTTACCCAGAGCCAGTATTTGCTGTCTGCGGCGATTTTGAGTTTTGCCGAAGCGGGAGCTTCCGCAAGTTCCGCGTCTTTTCTGAACGCAATCCAAGTGTTGAACGCGTCGGCGGTGAAATCGTCGGCGGAAATCCATTTTGCGGAATCTCCCCCGAAGAGGGCGCACGCGGAAACCAGTAGAATGCCGAAAATTGTCTTTTTCATTTTGTAAGAAATTATTGATATTTGTTGAGTGCCTAAAAACTATACGGATTTCCGGACATTAAAAGAAAAAAATGCGCGGCAATCGTCGGCGGCTCACTGCTCCCCGAAAGCGGAACGGAAAGGAAGCGCGTCTACTTGATTTTGATTTTCGAAAAGCAGGCAATCGACTTGTCGAGACATTCGACGTCGGTAAGTTCCCCGTTTGCGCCGACAGAGCCGAGGCTGTACGAGAACCTGAATTTTCCGTCGTCGCCGCGCGTGTAGACAGAGCGCAAATCGACGCTCGCGGGCTTGCACTCCGCAAACGGCGTCTGCCGCGTGTATTTTATCGGGTAGTTGACGTTTACGACGACTCCCGCGCCGCATTCGCCTTTCGAAAGCATATCTACAATGAACTGCGCGGCGTGTTCGGAAGCCGCTTCTATATTGAGCAAGAGCGGTTCGGGAGCCGCGCCGTGGCGCAGTCTGCAATAGTCGTAGTAGACTTTTTCGAGCCGCATCGAAAACGCGAACGCGGGCAGTCCCCAGCCCGCGCCCTCGACGGCGGCGGCGAATGTTCCGCTGCTCCAAAGAAGCGGCATCGCCACGTTCTGCCCGATATTTAGTCCCGAAATTACGGCGTCGGGCGGCTCGGCGCAAAGGTGTCCGAGGGCTATGTTTACGCAGTCGGCGGGCGTGCCCGAAACCGTCTGACAGTCGAGCCCGAAAAAGTCGCGCGCTTGGGCTTCAAGCTCGGAATGGCGGCTGTACGCCCTGCCTATCCAGCTACGCTCGCCCGACGGCACGACTATTTTCAAGTCGGCAACTTTTGCGAGGGCGCGCGCGAACGCGGGCAGGAAGGGCGAGTCAAGCCCGTCGTCGTTAGAGAGCAGCAGTCTCATCTTTCAGAGGCTCGCCTTTCAAAAACCTGTTTATGCTTCTGACCGCCTTTTTTGCCTGACCCATCGCGCTGATAACCGTAGCCGCGCCGCTTACGATGTCGCCGCCGGCGAACACTTGCGGAATGGAGGTTTGGAGCGTTTCGGGGTCGGCTTCGAGCGTTCCCTTTTTCGTGGTTTTGAGGGAATGGCAGGTCATGGGAAGCAGCGGGTTCGGACGGTTGCCGATTGCCGCGACAAGCGCGTCGCACGGAATTTGGAATTCGCTTCCCGCGATTTCCGAAACGCCCCTGCGCCCCGAAGCGTCAGGCTCGCCAAGCTCCATCTTAACGCATTCGAGCGCGACGATTTTCCCGTTTTCGTCGGCGATAATCCGCTTGGGGTTTGTGAGCATTTGGAAGTTCACGCCCTCCTGCTCGGCGTGGTGCACCTCTTCGGCGCGGGCGGGCATTTGCTCGCGGGCGCGCCGATAGACGAGCGTGGATTTCGCGCCGATGCGCAGAGCCGTCCGCGACGAGTCCATGGCGACGTTCCCGCCGCCAACGGTAATGATGTGTTTTGCCGAAACGGGTGTCGTTGCGTGGTTGGGGAAGTCGTAGGCTTTCATCAGGTTGAAGCGCGTGAGGAACTCGTTGGCGGAGAA
>DHMA01000158.1:10433-10747 GCA_002405555.1 Opitutia bacterium UBA4654 | reverse complement strand
GAACACTCCGACGCTGTTTTCGCCCTCGATTCCGAGGAAAATCGGAAGCCCCGCGCCCGCGCCGATAAACACGGCGTCGAAACCCTCCTCCAAGAGAGAGTCTATCGTGCGGAGCTTGCCCACGATGTAGTTCAAGTGGATTTTCACGCCCAGCTTTTTGAGAGACTCCACTTCGTGCACGACGATTTCCTTCGGAAGCCTGAACTGCGGAATGCCGTACATGAGCACGCCTCCGGGGAGGTGCAGGGCTTCGAAAATTTCCACTTCGTGCCCGGAAATAGCCAAGTCGGACGCCGCCGTAATGCCCGCGGGCC
>DHMA01000158.1:10202-10386 GCA_002405555.1 Opitutia bacterium UBA4654 | reverse complement strand
GTAATGCCCGCGGGCCCGCAGCCTATGACGGCAACCCTCTTTCCCGTGGGTTCCGCCTTTTGTGGAAGCTCTTCAAGGTTGTTGTTCCGAACGTAGTCGGCCGCAAAGCGTTCGAGAGTTCCGATTGCCACGGATTTTCCGCGGATTCCCAAAACGCAGCTGCCCTCGCACTGGTTTTCCTGCG
>DHMA01000158.1:0-10143 GCA_002405555.1 Opitutia bacterium UBA4654 | reverse complement strand
TGCGGGCAGACGCGGCCGCAGACTGCGGGGAGCGCGGTCTGTTTTTTGAGTTTAAGCGCGGCGGCTTTCGGGTCGCCTTTGGCGATTTCGGCGATGAATTCGGGAATCCTGATGTTCACGGGGCACGCCGCCATGCAGCGCGGTTTGGGGCACTGCATGCAGCGGCTTGCCTCGTCCATTGCGGCTTCGAGGGAAATTCCGTAGGGGACTTCCTCAAAGTTCGTCGCCCTGCGGGCGGGGTTCTGTTCGGGAACGTTTATGCGCGGAAGTCCCGACGCCTTCAATTTTCTCGGTTTTTCTTCTGACATTTCAAGCTCCTCACGAATGGCATTTTCCGCCGATGTGGCGCGGCATTGCCTCTATTTCCAAAAGTTTGTACGCGGTTCTGCGCTTGCCGAGCTCGGCAAAATCGACCTCCGCAAGCGGGAAGAACGGCCCGTCTACGCACGCGAATTTTGTGCCGCCGCCCACGCTTACGCGGCACGCGCCGCACATGCCCGTGCCGTCAACCATAATCGGGTTGAGGGCGCACTGCGCGTTCGAAACGCCCGACGGCAGAGCCGCCGCGCACTGCTTCATCATGAAAACGCAGCCGATGGCGACTACGGAATCGAAGCCCGCGCCGAAATTTTTTAAGACGTCGCGGCAGCCGCCTTTCATGCCCTCGCTGCCGTCGCGCGTGGCGACGGAAAGCTTTTCGCAGACTTTCGAAAGCTCGTCCTTGAAGAAAAGCATGTAAGACGACGAAGCCTCTATTGCGCATTCCACTTTCACGCCCCGCGCGGTAAGTTCGCGGGCAATCGGGTAGATTGCGCCTATGCCGTAGCAGCCTCCCAAGAGCAGGGCTTTCGAGCCTTTTTCGAATTTGTCGAGGTCGATTGGCGTGCCGAGCGGCCCGCTTGCCACGGCGAGTTTGTCGCCCGCGGAAAGCGCGCCTATTTCCGCGCTCGACCTGCCGACCTCCTCTATTATGAATTTTACCCAGCCCTCTTCGGCATTCCAGTCGGCAATCGTGAACGGCGAGCGTTCGCTGTCGGCGTTCGCCATGAGGATTGCGAAGTGCCCCGCGCGGGCGTATTTCGCCATGTCGGGAGCTTTTATTTTCAGCGAGTGGAAGTTGGGCGCAAGCTCGATATTTTCGAGAATTTCGAAGCCGTCCTCCTCTTTCGCCTTTGTTTCCGCCGCCTTTTCGGGCGATTTTTTGAGGCCGAGCAGTTCCAAATCGGGAACGTAGTCGGCGAGAAAATGCCCGAACGCCCTTTCGGGAAGATTGCGCTTGTCGGCGCGGGGGTCGGCGAAATCTTCGGGGATTTTTTCAAGCTCGAAGTCGAACGCCTTTACGTCTATTCCGCATTTCACGCAGACGTCGGAAAGGTATCCGCTTATCGGGCGTTGGTCGAGGCGCGTGGAAACGGCGGCCTCGGCCGCGAATTTCGCGCCGCATGCGTCGGCAAAAGTGCCCGCGCTCTCGCCGAAAACCGCGACGGGAAGTACGAGTTCCGCCTTGTCCTGCAAGGGCGTTTTCAAAAAGTCCGCCACAATGAGGTGCGGGATTTTTGCGGCAAGTTCGGCGTCCAAATAGGAGCCTACGGTGAATGCGGCCTCGTATTTTCCCTCCGAAATTTCGCGGCGCGTCTCGGCGTCGAGCGAGGCGTCGTTTACCGCCGCCTTTACGAGCTTTGCGCCGAATTTTGCGGCAAGCGCGCGAACCGCTTTGCGCGATTCGTAGAAGCCTCCGACGTGCTCTACCATCAGGATTCTTCCGCCCGCGTTTTCGAGGATTTCCGCGAATTTGTCGGCAATCTCCTCGGCATGGGCGGGAACCTGCTCGCCGTTGCGCATTATCTTTGCGCGCAAAAGGCGTTTTCTGCCGTTCATAATCTGCGGAATCGCAAAGCGTCCGAGGGCGCAGAGAGCGTCGCCCTTTTCGAGCGACACCGCATGCGCCGAAACTATCCTGCCGTCCTTGATTGCGACTTTTACGCGGCAGTGGCGCGGGCAGAGAGCGCACGCGGTTTCCGCCGTTTTTTCTGGCTTGCCGAACCACTTTGCCCAGCGGTCGGTAAGGCAGCCCGTGGGGCACGCGTCTACGCACGCGCCGCAAAATCTGCATTCCTCCGAGCTCCACGCCTTTTCGAATTCCGACGAAATTTTCGCGTTCTTTCCCCTGTTGGCAATGCCGATTGCGGGCTTGCCGTGCACCTTTTCGCAGACGCGGAAGCACCTGCCGCAAAGAATGCACAGGTTGTGGTCTTTGTCGATGAACGGGTCGTTGCGCTCAACTTTGCCTTCGTCGTAGATGAGCGGAAGCCCGATGTCCGACTCGAAGCGCGGAAGCGCGACCTGCCGCAGTTCGCAGTCGGGGCGGTTTGAGCACGTTCCGCAGCGGGTTGTGTGTCCGGAGCGCGTGGGCTGTTTCTTTTCCGACTCGCACTCTTCGCGCGAATCGCACGAAAAGCACGGCGACGGGTGCGAGCTCATCATAAGCTCTATCGTGCGCTTGCGCTGCAATTCGAGCTTTTCGGTGTTCGTGCGCACCGTCATTCCCTCGGCGGCGGGCGTCGTGCACGACGTCGGCGTGCCGCGCATTCCGTCTATTTCGACAACGCACAGGCGGCACGCGCCGTAGGGCGAAAGTTCGTCGTGGGCGCAGAGCGACGGTATGAAAATACCCGCGTTTTTCGCCGCCTCCAAAACCGTCATGCCGGCTTTCGCCTCGACGGTTTTTCCGTCTATTGTAAGTTTGAAAGTATCCATAATTATCGCCTTGTGATTGCCCCGAATTTGCATGTCTGGAAGCACGCCCCGCAAGAAATGCACTTGGACGCGTCTATTGAATGCGGCTTTTTAAGCCCGCCCGAAATCGCGCCCGTGGGGCAGGCGCGTTCGCACAGCGTACAGCCTTTGCATTTGTCCCGCTCCACCGCGTAGACCACGAGTTTCGAGCACGCAAGCGCGGGGCACTTTTTTTCCTCTATGTGTGCCTTGTACTCGTCGCCGAAGTAGCGCAGGGTTGTGAGAATCGGGTTCGGCGCGGTTTGACCCAAGCCGCACAGCGACGACTCTTTCATTGTCTGCGCGATTTTTTTGAGGCGTTCGATGTCGCCCTCTTCGCCGCGTCCCGACGTTATTTTTTCGAGAATGCGGTGGAGGTGCTGCGTTCCCATTCTGCACGGAACGCATTTTCCGCACGATTCGTTTTCGGTGAAGTTGACGAAGTATTTTGCGACTTCTACCATGCACGAGTCTTCGTTCATTACGACCATGCCGCCGGAGCCGATTATCGAGCCTACCGCGGCGAGGTTTTCGTAGTCTACGGGCAGGTCGAAGTGGTCTTTTGTAAGGCAGCCGCCCGACGGGCCGCCCGTCTGCACAGCCTTGAAGTTTTTGCCGTCGGTACAGCCGCCGCCGATTTTGTTTACGATGTCGCCGAGCTTTATGCCAAGCTCCACTTCGATAAGCCCCGTGCGCTTGATTTTCCCCGCGAGCGAGAACGTCTTTGTTCCCCTGCTCTTTTCGGAGCCGAACGCCGCGTATTTTTCCGCGCCCATTCGCATTATGGAGCTTGTCGCGGCGAGCGTTTCCACATTGTTGATGTTGGTGGGTTTTTTGAAAAGCCCGCTGTTTGCGGGGAACGGCGGCTTGGGGCGCGGCATTGCGCGGACGCCCTCGATGCTCGCCATGAGCGATGTTTCCTCGCCGCAGACGAACGCGCCAGAACCTTTTTTTATTTTTATTTCGAATTCGAAGCCGTTTTCGAGCTTTTTGCGCAAAAGTCCAGCCTCCTCCGCCTGTTTAATTGCGGTTTTCAGGCGTTCGATTGCGAGCGGATATTCGCTTCTTACGTAAATGTAGGCGTGTTGCGCGCCGATTGCGTAGCCCGCAATCATAAGCCCCTCAACGATTGCGTGTGGGTCGCCTTCGAGAACGGAGCGGTCCATGAACGCGCCCGGGTCGCCTTCGTCGGCATTGCAGATTATGTATTTTTCGTCCGACTTCGACGCGCGGGCGAAGCTCCACTTCATTCCCGTCGGGAAGCCCGCCCCGCCCCTGCCGCGCAGTCCGCTTTTTTTCATCTCCTCGATGACGTCTTCGGGCGACATCGAAAACGCGCGTTCGAGACCCTCGTAGCCGCCGCGGGCGAGATAGTGCCCGAAATCGTCGGGGTTTATCACGCCGCAATTACGCAAAACGACGCGCTTTTGAAGCTCCACCATCGGGTGCTTTTTAAACGGAACTATGCCGTCGTATTCGGCGTCGGACATCACCGCCTCAGCCTTTTCGCGCACCGCATTTCCCCCGACGACGTGTTCTTTTACAAGCTTTGCGACGTCTTTGGGCGACACGTTCGAATACAGAACCGACGGCGTTCCGCAAGCCCTTATTTCCACGAGCGGCTCTGCGTAGCAAAGCCCCAAACACCCCGTTTCGACGAGTTCAACCTTGTCCGAAATTCCCGCGGCGGAAAGCTCATTTTTGAACTCCTCCATTACGTCGAGCGCGCCAGCGGCTCTGCCGCAAGTTGCCACTCCCACCAAAATGCGGGGTTTGTCGGACTCGGAAAATTCGCTCCACCGCTTTTTTGCGGACTCCCTTTGGGATTTCAAAATTTCCATGTCAGCGCAATCCTTCCAAAATTTTTTCGAGTTGTCCGAGGCTTATCCTCGCGTGGACTTTGTCGTCCACAACCATCGCGGGCGCGAGGGCGCACGCTCCAAGGCAAGCCACTCTTTCGAGGCTTATAAGGCCGTCGGGGGTTGTTTCGCCCTCCTTGATTCCGAGCCTTTCCTCCAAGGCGGCAAGGAGCGTTCCGGAGCCTCTTACGTGGCATGCCGTGCCCTTGCACACTTTTATTGTGTGCTTGCCGGGTTTTTTGAATTTGAATTGCGCGTAAAAGCTGACGACCGAATAGGCGTCGGCTTTCGATACGGAAAAGTATTCGGCGGTGTCGGCGAGAGCCTCCTCCGAAACGTATCCGTCCCTTTCCTGAATATCCTGAAACGCCGTGACGAGATTTTCGCGGCGCGGCGGATATTTTTTCAGTATTTCTTCGTTCTTCTTGCTAATCATAAAAGCTGTCCTTTGACCGAGCGGCAAAGCTTCGGCAGGTTTTTAGGCGTTTTTCAGTCCGCAATGAAACGCCGCCTTTTAAAATTATTTCAAAATTTTCCCCGTTTTTGCAAACATTTTCGTCTTTTTTTCTTAAAAAAACAAAATTCAATCGATTGAGTACCTTTGGGAGAATATTTTACGCCCTACCGCGCACGCTTTTTTTGCCGAGCAAATGCGGTGTCAACAACGTGTTTATAACTTGTAAAAATTCGGTATATTTGATGTAGACGGATTGTAAAGATGTAAATAACCCGCATCTTTCAACAACCCCGTAAACAGTTATGCACATTAAAAATATCCGCAATATTCTTATTTTCAAAAAGCTGCAAAGTTATTGCACTTTTTTACACTGAATAAGAATACGGAGTATTTTTTAATTTAAATTTAACTTAATATTATCCGAAACCTAAAAGAGCCTTTCAAAGAGCGCATAGCCCGCGCCGTCGTTTTGGGCGTCTGGAAGCAGAATCTTCTTTTCTTTAAGGGCGAAATTTTTGTTTGCGGCAAGGAATTTTTCCACAACGCAGTCGTTTTCCTCGCGCTCGATTGAGCATGTTGAATATTCCAGCTTACCGCCCGCTTTTACAAAGTTCTTTGCGGCTTCCAAAATTTCGCCCTGCTTTTTTGCGCAGTTTGAAATGTCTTCGGGGCTGAGCCTGTATCGGGCGTCGGGTCTGCGCCGCAAAACGCCTGTATTCGAACACGGGGCGTCAACAAAAACGCCGTCGAACGAAGTCGGAAGATTCCGTTCGGCAAGCTTCTTTTGCAAGCAGTCTTTCAAAATGTCGCATTCCAAAACATCGGCTTTCATGAAACCGACTTTTTGCATGTTCTCGACGAGCGGCGCGGTTCGTTCGGGAACGTCAACGCTCACGAGCGAACACTTTTTTACGTCGTCGGAATTCGCAAAACAGATGTCGGCAATCGCGCGGGATTTTCCCCCCGGGGCGGCGCAGAGGTCGAGGAAGTCGCCGTCTTTCGGGGCGAACTGCGACGGCGCAAAAAACGTCGAGGGGTCCTGTACATAAAAATACGGCGTTTCGAGCAGCGCTTTTGCGTCGTGCCAGTGCCCGCTTTTTAATTTGAAGAAATTTGCGTATTCGGTTTTTTCGAAAAATTTTTCGAAAGGCACGAAGGCGGCGTCAGCTTTCGGGTCGGGCGACTTTCTGAAAAAAACGTCCGACGGCTTTTGGTTGGATTCCAAAATGCGCAGAGTAGCGTCGCTCCCGAATTCGCCGAGCCATTTTTTCACAAGCCATTTCGGGTGGCTGTATTTTATTGAAAGCCCTTCCGCGCCGACTCCCGATTCGAGAGACGCAATGTTTGCTTCGAGCTTTCTCAAAACGGCGTTGACGAACGAGCTTTCGTTTTTTGAGAGCTTGCGCTTGGAAAACTCAACCCAGCTGTGGATTGTCTGCGCGTACTTTCCGCTTTCAGCCGACATCGCCTCGGCCGCCGCGCCTTTTAGAACGGCAAACACCGCGTTTTTTGGGCGTTTTCTGCACGCCGCCAAAATTGCGGATTCTATGAGCGTTTTGTTCCGCAGCCAGTGGAGGACCACCGCCTCTACCGCGCCCCTGTGCGGACATTTGCAAGTTGCGAAATATTCGTACATTACGACATCGAACTTCGCCGCCGTAGATTCCGCCATTCTAATAATATCGACAACCGCCGATTTTAAATCGGCACTTTTTTCCTTTTCCATTGGTTTTGCCCGTTGCGCTTGAAATTGTTCGGCGCGCAGAATAATTTACCCGCGGAAAAAGTCAAGAATTACCTTAAAAAAATACGCAACTTATTAACAAAAAAGAAGCAAAGATAATTTGACAAACCCGATTTTTGCGCCACATTGTGTATTTAAATATTAATGCGGCGAATGGACAAATTCAAAATCCGCGCGCGCAAAAATTTAATTAAATGGAAATATAAAATGAATCCGGAATCTATCGACAAGCTTGTAAAGAATCCTAAATTGCGCAACAAGCGCGAAGCGCTCGAAGCAATGAAAGACGGCGCGTATTGCATGCACGGCAGCTGGGGCTTCGGCCAGATTAAATCGTACGACGCCGCGGCGAACAGACTCATTATAGATTTCGAAGGCAAACCCGCCCACGCCATGGACCCCGCGTTCTGCGTAGACAAGCTCGAAATCCTCCAGCCCGACAATCTCCTTGTACGCTACCGCACCGACAAGGCGAACCTTGAAGAGGAAATGAAAGACGGCGGCGCGTTCGTCGTAAAATACATAGAGTCGAAGCCCGACCAGAGCGCGAGCCAAATAGAGCTTGAAAGGGTCTTCAAACAGCTTTTCGGCTACATGCCCATCAATGCGCGCAACATTCCGCAGGCCGATTTCGACAAGGCGAACAAGGAGGCTGAAAAGAAATACCGCGCGTGGTGGAACAAGACAAAGGAATCGCTCTTCCGCAATCCGCGCGTAGCGTGCCCCAAAACAAAGAACGAATCCTACCTTATCCGCGAAGAAGCAGAGGAAATGAAGCCCGAACAGGAAGTTCTGCGCGAATACTTCCTCAACCGCGAACCCAAGAAGAAAATCCTCCTTGCGGAAAAACTCTACAAAACGGCGACGGGCGAAGGCGTCGAGGAAATCAAATCCTCGCTCGAAAAAATCAAGGAGGAGCTTACGGAGGCAATCAAAAAGGCGATGGACAGCTCCAAAACCCTCAACGACGCCGACTGTCTCCACGGCATTTGGGTTAGAAACAACCTTATCCGCTACCTCTACGAAGGCGACGAAGCAAAGGTGGACGAAATCGCGCCGCAGAGCAAACAGATTATCCTCAAAGCCGTCTCGAAAGACCCGAAGGACGGCCTCAACAATCTGGCTAAAAATCTGCCGACGTCGTACATCGAAAGATTCCTCGACCTACTTACGCGAATCTACACGGAAGACTGGCGCGAACGTATTCTCGACCTCCTTAAATACAGCGACGGCCGCCTGACAAAAGAATGCATAGACTTCCTCCTTTCGTGGGACGACAACAAAAAATCGCACTATGTAAAGGACGCGATAATCGCCGACGACGGCCGCGGCCCGTCGAGGAAGCTCATCAAGGAGTACCTTGAGAAATGGCTTTCCGAACAGACACTGCACGGCCCCGTTATCCTCTGGATTGTCAAGAACCGCAACGAGCCCAAATACAAGGACATGCTCGAAGACCTCATAGGAGAGGACCTTTTCAGCGCGCTTCTCGCGGCGGTAGACGATTGCGCTTTGCAGCGCGACACGGTTGTGACCACGGCGAAAATCCCGCTCGCGGAAGAGCTTGACGTTGACAGGGAACTTGTCGGCGATCTGCTCGACAAATCCACGGCGGAAACCGCGCGAGACCTCGCGCAGACGCTCTTGCTCAATCAGGGCTTCGAAGAACTTACAAAGAAGTCGATTCTTGCGCGTTTTATCAAGAAGTTTCCGTCGGTGCAGTCGCTTGTGGCGTCGAAGTCGGACACTCAGGACCACAGACTGCTCGTTTCGGAATGGAGCTTGGCGGCGCGCCGCGAAGAGTTGGAAGACATCGTCAAGAACCAGCTGCCCGCAAGCAAAATCGCAATCGAGGCGGCAAGGGAACTGGGCGACTTGCGCGAAAACTCCGAATACAAAATGGCGCGCGAACACGACGAAGTTCTTTCGGCTCGCAGAATGGAATTGGAAAGGGATATTTCGATGGCCGAACCCATCGACTTTTCGCAGGTTTCGACAGACCGCGTAAACATCGGCTCGGTTGTTACATTGCAAGACCCCGACGGCAAACAGCATGTATACACAATCTTGGGAGCGTGGGATTCGGATACCGACAAAAACATATTCTCGTACAAGACGCCTATTGCCCAGGCCATGATGGAAAAGACCGTAGGCGACACATTCGAAACGAACGTGGAAGGCCACAAGACCTCCTACAAGATTTTGAAGATAGACCGCTACGTTCCCTAGTTTTCAAAAAAACATTTAAACAAAAAGAGCGCATTTTAATGCGCTCTTTTTTTTGTTATGTCGACATAGGCGACAATTTTTAACGACTACAAGCTCTCGGTAAGAGAAAGCAGGTCTTTTAGGTAATACACTGTTTTTGCACGCCCCGCCCCCTTTTCGTATACCGATATGATTTTTTTCTCCGACAATTTTTGCAGAAGATTATACATTGTAGCTTTCGAAGGCTTGCTGGAAACCTTTAGCGACGATTGCGTAAACATGGGGTTTGCAACCATCGCGTCTAGCAGTGGCACCGCATGTTGCGACGAAGTTGCGCCGATAATCTCCGACTTGGTTTTTTCGTAGTAGCCTATTATGTCTTTGGCAATTTTATAGTTTTTGTCGGCCTGCCATTTTATCGCGTCCAAGAAAAACTCTATCCACTGCGTCCAGTTGCCGAGGGCGGTTATGGCGCGCAAAGAGTCTTTATAGGCCATTTCGTTTTTATCCAAATATTGGCTTATATATAGCGACGGCGTTGCAATAATATTTTTCTTGTACAAAAACAAAGGAACAAGCATTCGCCCAAGTCTGCCGTTGCCGTCGCAAAACGGGTGTATTATCTCGAACTGCGCATGCAAAACGGCGGTTTGCGCCAAAAGGTCTTTGTCGTTTATGCAAAGGTAGTCTATAAAATTATCCATATATTCGGGCACAATAAGAGGGTCGGGCGGAACATAGCGCGCGTTTTCTATACCGCCGCTTTTCGAGCCTATATAGTTTTGAATTTCCCTTATTTTGCCGGGGCTTTTAGACTTGCCGCGAACGCCGTCCAATAAAATCGTGTGCAACTCCTTTATCAACGAAAGCGAAATCGAGCGGTTTTCCAACGATTCGGTACCGTGTATAAGAGCCTTTTTGTAGTTCAGAACTTCGTGAATATCGTCTTTTTTTTCTTCCGAATCGTCTCCTATGTTTGCCTGATATTTCAAAACGTCTATAGTATCGGCTTGCGTTCCCTCTATTTTGCTAGACAATACCGCTTCGTTGTCGACAAGCGGCGAAAGCAGCAAGTTGGCGTTTGGCATTACATTTAAAAT
>DHMA01000211.1 GCA_002405555.1 Opitutia bacterium UBA4654 | reverse complement strand
GACAAGAAGCTCGGTCTCGCGGGTCTGGTACGCCTCTTTTGAAATCGCGTTGCGTTTGAAAAGCCCGCGCGCGCGTTGGGCGTTTTCTTCGGCGAGTTTTATTTTAGACTCAACCGCCTTGACGTTCGCCTCGGCGGCGGCAAGGGCGGCGGCGTAGGGACGGCTGTCTATCCTGAAAAGCACGTCGCCCTTTTTGACATTCGCGCCCTTTTTAAATTCGACGGAATCGAGATAGCCGCCCACGCGCGCGCGGATTTCAACATACTCGTTCGCGCCGATTTTCGCGGAATACGAGGCGGTTTTTTCGAAATCGCGGACAATCGGACGCGCCACGACGACCTCCGACGGAAGCTCCGCCGAATGCTGCGCCGCCTGCTGTTTTTTTCCGCAACCCGCGAGGATTGACGCCGCAAGCAATGCGGCGAATGCGTATTTTATATTCATTGTTTTTCCTTTTTTTAAATTTATTTCAGCGTTTTTGAAAGCACTTTCGAGAGCGCGGAATCGAGCAAATCAAGCTCGGCGTCCCCGATTTTTTTCCACGAGTGCAGTTTAAGAATCGCGCCGCTTTTCGAGGAATACGAGCGCACGTTGGACCACAATGCCTGCGCGAAAACTATCCCCACATCGCGGGCGAGCCGCCCCTTTGAGGCAACCTGCAAAAGCCGCGAGAGGAAGTCCACCGGCTTGCGGAAAATGGAGTCGTAAACGCGCCGGAAAGACTCGGAGGGCGACGCCGTTTCCCGCGCCATTATCAGGCAGAAAGCTGGCACTATGTCCACCTCCGAAAATTTGCGGATTGTGCCGATGAGAAATTCTCGCGCGAGGTTCGTTGCGGCGGCGGAGTCGTTTTTTTCGAAAACCGCCTCTCCCCTGTCGTAAAATGGCTTCACCGAGTCTTCGAAATAGTCGGAAACGCCCTCCACAACCGCGTTGTACAGAGCCTTTTTGCCGCCGAAATGGTAGCTGATTGCCGCGACGTTCGCGCCCGATTTTTTTGCGATTTCCCTAATCCTCGCGCCGTCGAGCGAGCGCATTGCAAACTCCTCTATCGCGGCGCGGGCTATGCGCACCTTCGGGTCGGACATGTCGCCCGACGCCACTTTTTGTATCAGACCGCATTCAATCATATGTTTCAATCAAATGTTTGAATCGGCGGCTTTGTCAAATTTTTTTTCGTTTTTTTTGCGGCGCGCGCGGCGGAGGGCAAACGCGCATAATTCTTGACTATACTCTTGAATGGTACTTGGATATACGCCAATTCAATATGCATTCAAAATTCCGCAACCTTGCAATCATCGCGCACGTAGACCACGGCAAAACGACTCTCGTAGACCGTCTGCTTAGCGCGGGCGGCGCATACCGCAAAAACCAAACCGTCACCGAACGCGCCATGGATTCCATGGATCTCGAACGCGAAAAGGGCATTACAATCAAGGCGAAAAACACCTCCATCGAATGGCGCGGCTACACCGTGAACATCGTGGACACCCCGGGGCACGCCGACTTCGGCGGAGAGGTCGAACGCGTCATGAAAATGGTCGACGGCGTTCTGCTTGTTGTAGACGCTTTCGAAGGCCCGCAGGCTCAGACGCGCTTTGTGCTCAAAAAGGCGCTCGCGGAGGGCTTGAAGCCGATTATCGTGATAAACAAAATCGACCGCCCGAACGCCAACCCGCACGCCACGCTCGAAAAGGTGCTCGAACTCTTTTTGGAGCTTGGCGCGACGGAGGAACAGTTCGACGCCCCCGTGCTCTACGGCTCGGCGAAAGACGGCTATTTTGCCGACTCGCCCGACGCTCCGCATGTAGACTGCGCCCCGCTCCTCGACAAAATCGTCGAGTACATCCCCGCGCCGAAAGTGGACGACGAAAAAGACTTCCGCATGCTCATTTCCAACATCGACTGGGACAACTACGTCGGCAGGGTCGCAATCGGAAAAATCACATCGGGCAGCGTAAAAAAGGGCGACACCGTCTGGCTGATGAAAGGCGACGGCTCGAAGTTTTCGGGAAAGGTTCTGCGCTGTTTCGAATACTCCAAGCTCGGCACGGAAGACTCGGCGGTCGGGGTTGCGGGCAATATCGTGGGCGTCGCTGCGTTCGAAAACGTGGACATCGGCGAAACGCTCTGCGGGCGCGAAGACATGCAGCCCCTGCCTTTCGTTGCAATCGACCCGCCGACGGTCTCGATGGAAATTTCAATCAACGACGGCCCGCTCGCGGGGCAGGACGGCAAAAATGTAACGTCGAGAGTCGTCGGCGAACGCCTCAAACGCGAAATGCGCACGAACATTTCCATCAAGGTTGAGGACACCGACAGGGCGGGCGTGTTCAACATCTTCGCGCGCGGGGCAATGCAGATTGCGGTTCTCGTCGAGACAATGCGCCGCGAAAACTACGAGGTCTGCGTGTCGCGCCCGAAAGTGCTCATGCACCGCGACGCCGACGGCAAACTGCTCGAACCCTTCGAAACAGTATACGTAGAAGCCCCCGAAGACAACACGGGCGCAATCATGAAAATGCTCGCCGCCCGCAAGGCGCAAATCGAGGAAATGGAAACCTCCGAAATAAGCAGGCGCTCGCGCATTACCGCGCGAATGCCCACGCGCGGGCTTATCGGCTTCGAGCTTGAACTGATGAACACGACGTCGGGGCACGGGGTGTTCTCGCACCTCTTCCGCGAATACGCGCCATACTGCGGCGAGTTCGCAACAAACCCGTCTGGCAGGCTGGTTTCAATCGAAAACGGCGTATCGACGCGCTTTGCGCTGCTGATTCTCGAAGAGCGCGGACGCCTGTTCGTCGAGCCGCAGGAGCAAATCTACGCGGGACAGATTGTGGGCTACGAGCCGAAGGGAATCGAAATGCTCGTGAACCCCTGTCGCGAAAAGCACCTGACGAATATCAGAATGTCGTACAAAGAGCAGACGGTGGTGCTCACACCCGCCGAAAAATTCTCGCTCGAACGCGCCATCGAATTCATCGAAGCGGACGAACTGGTTGAGGCAACCCCGCACAACATCAGAATGCGCAAGAGGATTCTCGACGCAAACGCCCGCAACCGCGCGGCGCACCGCGAAATGAAAAACCTCGAAAATTCGTAGAATCCGCCGAATCCGCGCATTTTAAATCAAAAAATCCCGACGCGCCCCGTCGGGATTTTTTTGCGGTTTGCGCTTCGGCTAACGCGAGGGACGCGGCGCGGAAAATCAGGCGGAAACGGCGTTTTCGGCTCGACTTCCGCGCCCGAAACGCGTTTAATTTTTTCGTGAAAAAGTTGTTCTCCGCTCTCGACAAATCCGACTTCGAATCGACGGTAGATTCGAAAAAAACGTCGCTTTACACGCTCAAAAACAAAAACGGCACGGAAGTGTCCATAACGAACTTCGGCGGAAGAATCGTCGAGCTGTTCGCGCGGGACGGGCGCGGCGAATTTGCCGACGTGGTTCTCGGACACAAAACGCTCGGCGAATATGTGGATTTCAAGGCGGCGCGGTTTTTCGGCGCGGCGGTCGGACGCTTCGCAAACAGAATCGCGAACGGCGAATTTAAGCTGAACGGCAAAACATACCAACTCGAAAAAAACAACGGCCCGAACGCCCTCCACGGCGGCTCGCGCGGCTTCGACATGCGGGTTTGGGACGTGCTCGACGCCGACGAGGGGAAAATCGACATGCGCCTCGTCTCGCCCGACGGAGACGCGGGCTACCCCGCCGCGCTCGCCGTAGACATGCGCTACGAACTCGGCGACGACGACGCGCTGAAAATTTCCTACCGCGCCGCAAGCGACGCCGACACAATCGTAAACCTCACCAACCACTCGTTCTTCAATCTGCGCGGCGAGGGAATCGGCGATACCTCCGACCACATTCTGCAAATTTTCGCCGACAGATACACGCCCGTAAACGAAAACCTCGTACCGACGGGCGAGCTTGCCGACGTGAGCGGAACGCCGTTCGATTTCCGCAACCCCGCGCGGATTGGAGGGCGAATCGGCGAAGAAAACGAGCAGCTCAAACGCGGCTGCGGCTACGACCACAACTGGGTTCTGAACGCGGGCGCATCGGGCAAGGCGGAGCTTGCGGCTGTGCTCTACGACCCGCAGTCGGGGCGCGAACTGCAAGTGTTCACAGACCAGCCGGGGCTGCAATTTTTTGCGGGCGGCACGTTCGCCTCGCGCGAAAACGGCAAGAACGGGCTGCCCTACGCGCGTTTTGCGGGAATCGCCCTCGAAACGCAGAACTTCCCCGACGCTCCGAACAAGCCGAATTTTCCGTCGCCCGTCCTCCGCGCGGGCGGCGAATACAGGCACGTCTGCGTTTACAAATTCGGAACGCGCAAATAAAACCGCGCCGCAATCAGAGTCGGCAAAATCGAAAAAAAGGAAGCCCGACGCTCCGCAAAGGAGCGTCGGGCGTTTTTCACCAACACTATCCCGCCTAACCTTCGTAGTCGCGGCGGAAGAAAAATTTTCTTGCGGCAAAAATCATCGCGGCGTTTACAAAATAGAGCAGCGCAAGCGAGGAAATCCCCGCGGTCAACCCCAAGTGGTCGCGCATGAAGCCGAGCACCGTTGACGCCGTCGAGCCAATCACAAAGCCCACGCAGAGCATGATTCCCATCGCCGACGCCCTGTACTGCGGAACGATGACGTCGAGGAACGACGCAAAAATGCCCGCGTCGCAAACGCCCTTGAACACGCCGAAGAGGAAGAGAGCCAAAATGCACATCGGCAGCCCCGACGCGTTCGCCATCAAGTAGATGAACGGCGCGGCGAAGAAAAAGCCCGCGATGTCGGCGTCGAAACGCGCCGTGTGGATTTTCCGCATAACGAGCCTGTCGATAACCCTGCTGCCAACCATCACGCCGAGGAACGCGCCCGCGTAGTGCCAAATCACGGCGTTGAACGCCGCCTCGCCGATTGACATTCCGTAGGTCTCGAAGAGATATGTGGGCATCCACGTTTTGAAGCCTATGTCAACGTAGACCATGAAGCCGAACGCAAGCGAAAGTATGAGCGCGGACGGTTTGCGAACCATCATCAGCGACGCCTCTTTGAACGATTTTCTGATTTCCTCGCGCGAGACCGTCGGCGGCGTCAGGCGAGAATAGCGCATTGTGAACGCAAGAATCAACGCCCAGACTATGCCGATTCCGCCGAAGAGCAGAAACGGCAACTGCCAGCCCGAAAAGCCCGCCACGGGTTTTAGCATTCCCAAATAGCCCGCCACGCAGCTGCAAATCACGACGCCCAAATACTGCGCGGTTTGGTGTATCGAAAACGCCGTCGAGCGCCGCTCGCTGTGAAGCTGCCCCATCAGCGACGACGCGGGCGGAAAGTAGAAGCTCTGCCCCATGCCATTCAGCAGGCCGTATGTGATTAGGAGAATGCCGATTGAGCTTGCGAACGACGAAAAGAATATCCCCAAACTGAACAGCCCCACCCCGATTACGATTACCCATTTGCGCCTGAAAATGTCGCTTGCGATTCCCGCCAGCGGCACGCAGATTCCGTAGGTGAAAGTGAAGACCGTAGCGACAAGCCCGATGTGCACGGAATCGACGCCGAAATCCGACTGAATCTGCGGAATGACGGCGTTGTAAATTTGGCGGGTGCCCTGCTGTAAAAAGTACGCCACCCATAGAAGTCCGAGCAGAACCCATTTGTAAATCTCGTTGCTTTTTTCCCTGTTCATAATAACGCCGTTGTTGAAGTTTCGAAAAAAATCGGGGCGTCCGCAGTCGGGACGGACGCCCCGCATGCCCTATTTTCCCGCGAAGAAGCGAATCAGCCGCGAAACGTGCGCGGCGCAGTCGTCCACTACGGGGTCCATAAACAGGTCGATTGGCCTGAATTTTCCGTCGAGCAAATCGAGCTGTTTTTTTACCGATTTCAGGAATGTGTCCATGTACTCGGTTGCGATGTTGATTTTGGAAACGCCGTTTTCGATGAGCGCGCGGACGTCCTGCGGGGGAGTTCCCGAACCGCCGTGGAGCACGAGCGGAACTTCGGGAAGGGCGTCGGCGATTTCGCGGCAACGCCCGACCTCGATTTTAGGCTCTGCGGTGTAGAAGCCGTGGACGGTGCCGACCGACACCGCGAGGGCGTCAACCTTTGTGGCGTCGTAGAATTTCACGGCGTCCTCGACGGTCGTAATCGCGCTTTCGTCGCCCATGGCGACGTGCCCGATTTCGCCCTCGCAGCTCGCGCCGACGGCGTGCGCGTAGTCGGCGGAGTATTTCGTGAGGGCGGCGTTTTCGTCGAACGGAAGCTTCGAGCCGTCGAACATCACCGACGAGAAGCCCGCCGCGAGGGCGTCGCGAACCTGCGAAGCCTCCGCGCCGTGGTCGAGGTGGACGACGACGGGCTGGGAGCATCTGTGCGCCATGCGCAGAAGCGTGCCCGCCAAGTCCGCGCCCTTCTCGGAGCGAAACAGACGCTGGAACACCTGAATTATCACGGGCGATTTTTCGCCCTCAGCGGCTCTGATGACGCCGAGGGCGCACTCGTAGTTCGCCACGTTGAACGCCCCTACGGCGCGTTTTTGGCGGCGCGCTTCGGGCAGAATTTCCTTTAACGATACAAGCGGCATGGCATTACAGGCATTGCGCCGCGAGCTCCGCAAGCGTGAG
>DHMA01000081.1:11353-12155 GCA_002405555.1 Opitutia bacterium UBA4654 | reverse complement strand
TTGTCGGCGATTTCAATCGGGTCTACGCCGAGCCTGTCGATAAGCTCCTGATCTGGTTCGTAGGCGGTGCGGCAGGTGGTGCAGATTTTTCTGACGAGTCGCTGCCCGAGCACGCCTTCGAGCGACGCGGCGATAAGGTAGGGTTCGAGACCCATATCCATGAGTCGGGTAACCGCGCCGGGGGAGTCGTTCGTGTGGAGTGTCGCGAGCACGACGTGCCCCGTGAGGGACGCCTGAACCGCGATTTGCGCCGTTTCCAAGTCTCGAATTTCCCCGACCATGATTTTGTCGGGGTCCTGACGCAGGAACGCGCGGAGGCATCGGGCGAAGTCCAAACCGACTTGGTGGTTGATTTGCACCTGCATGATGCCGTCGATTTCGTATTCGACAGGGTCTTCCGAAGTGAGGATTTTAACGTCCACCGTGTTTACCTCGCGCAGAGCCGAGTAAAGCGTTGTCGTTTTACCCGAACCCGTAGGACCTGTTACGATGAAAATGCCGTTGGGCAGTTTTACGAGCCTGCGGATATTGCTCATGATTTCGTCGGTCATGCTGAGCTTTTCGAGGTCGAGGTTGACGACGCTCTTGTCGAGCACGCGGAGCACTACGCTTTCGCCGAACTGCGTGGGCAGTGTAGAGACACGCAAGTCTACGGGGCGTCCCGAAATGGTCATTTTAATGCGGCCGTCCTGCGGAATTCGGTTTTCGGCGATGTTGAGGTTCGCCAAAACCTTGATGCGCGAAATTACGGGAAGCGCGAGGCTCTTTGGCGGCGGCGCCATTTCGTAGAGCGCGCCGTCGA
>DHMA01000081.1:3633-11212 GCA_002405555.1 Opitutia bacterium UBA4654 | reverse complement strand
TAATCGGCGTTTCGTTCGCCATGTTCGCGGCGTCCGCCTCGTTTGCCTCGTCGCCGAAGTCAACCTGCGAGATTTCGGAAAGGAGGTCGTCAATGCTGGAATTTTCCTCGCCGTAGCACTGAACGATTAGCGTGTCCACCGCGGCGGGGTCTGTAACGACTATGTTTACGTCTTTGTTGAGCGTAAACGTGAGGTCGTCGATAATGGCGTTGTTGAACGGGTCTTTTGCGAGCAGCGTAATCGACGTGTCGTCAACCTTAATCGGGACAACCCCGTACGTCCGCGCGAGGTTCGGGCGGAGCTGGCGGTAGATGTCTTCGCGAATGTCGGCTGGCGGAATCGGCTCGTATTCGAAA
This sequence comes from Opitutia bacterium UBA4654, assembly GCA_002405555.1. Lineage (GTDB taxonomy): Bacteria > Verrucomicrobiota > Verrucomicrobiia > Opitutales > Intestinicryptomonadaceae > Merdousia. Next base: position 10,856 of record DHMA01000081.1, on the reverse strand, counting down.
TTGAGGTCTTTCGCCACGGCTTCGAGAAGCTTGCCCTTTTCCAAAACGCCCGCGTCAATCGCGGCGTCCGCAAGCGATTTCCCCGTGCTCAGGCGCGTATCGTTAAGCTCGTCGAGCTGTTCCTTTGTGAGCAGCTTGTTTGTGAGCAGAATATCGTAAATTGCGTTGTTGTGGTCTTCGAACATTTCCGTAAAATCCTATGATTCGTTCATTGTGACTTTGAGGACTTCGTCGGCGGTTGTGAGGCCGCTGGCGACTTTTCGCACGCCGTCCTCCCTCATGATTCTCATGCCGAGCTCTCGCGCTTTTGTGCGAAGTTCCACGAGCGTTCTGCCTTCGTAAATCATTTGTTGGAGTTCTTCGTTTACGATGAAAATTTCGAAAATGCCCATACGTCCGCGGTAGCCTATGCCGTTGCACTTCGGGCAGCCTTCGCCGTGGTAGAATGTCATGCCGGAGGCGGCGATTTCGTTTATGCCGATAGCCTGCAAGACGTGCGGGTCGGGCGAGTAGACCGTTTTGCAGTGCACGCAGGTTTTGCGGACGAGTCGCTGCGCGAGAGCCGCGCGGAGCGACGCGCTCACAAGGAAGGGCTTTACGCCGATATCCACAAGACGCGTTACCGCGCTGGGAGCGTCGTTCGTGTGGAGCGTGCTGAAAACCATGTGGCCGGTGAGCGATGCGTTGATTGCAATTTCGGCGGTTTCCAAGTCTCGAATTTCGCCTATCATGATGATGTTCGGCGCTTGGCGCAACATCGAGCGCAGAGCCGCCGCGAATGTCATGCCGACCTCCCTGCGAACCTGAACCTGATTGATGCCCGTCATCTGGTATTCGACAGGGTCTTCAACCGTGATGATTTTGCGGTCGGGGTGGTTGAGGTAGTTCAACGCCGAGTATAGCGTTGTTGATTTACCAGAACCCGTAGGCCCTGTTACAAGGAAAATGCCGTCCGCCATGCCGACGATTCTTTCGAAAACCGCCTGGTCGTCGGAGAAGAAGCCGAGTTCGGGAAGGCCGAGCCTCAACCCCTCCTTGTCGAGAATACGCATAACAATGCTCTCGCCGTAAACCGTCGGCAAACTCGACACACGCAAGTCGATGTCCTTGTTGTTGTATGTAATCTGGATTCTTCCGTCAAGGGGCANNTACGCATGACGATACTTTCGCCGAAGACCGTCGGGAGGCTCGATACGCGCAAGTCGATTTCCTTTTTATTATATACAATCTGAATGCGGCCGTCCTGCGGAACGCGCTTTTCGGCAATCGAAATGTTCGCCATCAGTTTCAGGCGCGAGATAATAGACGGTTGCAGGCGTTTGGGCGGGTTTTCCACTTCGATGAGCACGCCGTCGATGCGGTAGCGGATTCGGAAGCGTTTTTCGAGCGGTTCAAGGTGAATATCGCTCGCTCGCCTTTTGACCGCCTCTGTAATGAGCTTGTGGACATAGCGGATAATGGGCGCTTCCTCTTCCGAGACGCCCGCTTCGTTGCCCGTTTCAAGACCCTTGATTTCTTCGGACACTTCCGCGCCCTCTGTTCCCAAAATGTCTCCGTAGGCGTTGACGCCGTAGTGCTCGTCGATTGCGCTTTTGATGTCGGCGGGCGTGGCGATTCTGATGTCGATGGGCATTTTGAGCATGTGGCCGAGATTGTCCACAACGTCCATGTCCATGGGATCGATGACCGCAAGTTCGAGCTGGCCGCCCGTGATTGCAATCGGGAAAACGTTGTATTTGCGCGCGTCCTCCTGCGAGATGAGGTTTTTTACGTCGTCGTCAACCGTGAGGTTTTGCAGTGAGATGAAGGGGACGTTGAATTCGTTAGCGAGCATGAACGAGATGTCGTCATACTTGCAGTATTTTCTTTCGACGAGCAGGTCGATAAGCTTGGAGTCCACGTCGGCGGAGGTAGTGCCCTGCGAGAGCAGTTCTTCGCGGCATTGCGAAATAACGTCTGCGGGCACAAGACCTTTTTCTTCCATCAGTTGCAATACAAAATCGTCTGCGGATGTCACTTGTTTATTCTCCGTTGGTAATAGGTGTTATAGTAGAAAAAAAGCTACATTAGTGGGACTTTGTAAATATTTCAATCTTTGTTTTCGGAAATTTTCAAGCCCGCCGCGCCGCGCGCGGGCGGAACGGGGCAGATAGTCGGGGCGAAGCAGGGCGTCCGCGGAGCGCGGCGGAATGGGGGGGTGCGAGCTTCTTGTGTCGGCGGCTTGCGGTGTATGTATATAAATAAAGGCGGCGGCGGTGTTCATATTATATTGGGAAACGGAAAAGTGCATATGCGTGTTGTGGAAGGTGTTTGTTTGCGGGGTCGGCTTTTTTGCTTGACGGCGGGCGTTGTTGCGCGGACAATTATTGCGCATTTTGCAAATCAACCAGCATCTCGGAGGGCGTTATTATGAAATTTGTCGGAGCTATTTTGCGGGCGGCGTTGCTTGTCGCGGTTTTGGGCGCGTGCGCCGCGCCGTCCCCGCGCGGCGAAGTCGCGGTGGTGAGCTTTACGAAAAACGACAACTCGGTTGAGTCGCGCGCAATCGCCCTCAAAAACATGCCCGACGGCGCGGCGCGTCTTGTCGTTCCCGCCGACTCCGTGCCGTCCGACGCAAAGCTGCTCGACATCGTACACCAAAACTTCACCGCGCAAAAGGGCGAGGGCGGTTTCTGGCTTTTCCCGCGCGGCGAGTTCGGCGTTTTCGATTCCGACAAGGGCGTATTTTCGTTCAAGAGCCTTGTCATGCCGTTCTACGGAATGCAAACCCCGCGCGGAACGTACATCGGAATCGTCAAGGGATTCCGTTTCGGGCTGTTTACGCGGGTGTCGGCCGACAATGGCAAATACGCGCTCTCGATGCGTTCCGACCTCTACAAAACCGCGGGAATCAAGCCCTACGAGGACATTGTCATAGACTACTACAAGCTTGAAGGAGCAGACGCAAATTACAGCGGGATTGCGCGTTTCTACCGCAAGTACCAGCTCGACCGCGGCGCGTGCAGGCTTCTCCGCGACCGCGTGAAAGAGCGACCCGACTTGGCGTATCAGGCGGACTCCATTCCGATAAGAATCCAGTACCACGCCGCCAAGCAGAGGCCGAAGGAGGGCAGAAAAGAGCACTACACCGCCGCGAACGAGCCTCCGATGAAAGTCTTTCTGAATTTCGAGGACTCCGTAAAATTCGTGGAAGCCGTAAGGGACGCGGGCATAGACAAGGCGACGTTCTGCTCGGCGGGCTGGCAGAGCGGCGGCTACGACGGCCGCTTCCCCGACATCTTCCCGATTGACGCCGAACTCGGCGGCGAGGAGGGACTGAAAAAATTCACCGCCGCCGTCCGCGCCATGGGCTACCTCATTTCCGCCCACACAAACAGCACCGACTGCTACTCGTGCTCGCGCATTTGGACGGAAGACATGGTTTGCCGCAATCCCGACGGCACTCTTGCCAAGAACGGCATTTGGTGCGGGGGCAGGGCGTACAACCTCTGCCTGAAATACGCGTGGGACAACTTTCTTCCGCGTCAGCTCGACGACATGAAGCGGCTCGGCTTTACCGGCCCGCACTACATCGACGTATTCACCGCGGTAAACCCCTACGCGTGCTACAACCCGAAGCACGCAATCAACGCAAAGCAGGCGGCCGAGTACCAAGACAAAATAGCGCAAAAGTGCGTGGAAAACTTCGGCGGATTCTCGTCGGAGGGCGGCTTCGACCACATCATAGACAAGCTCGACTACTGCAACTATGTGGGCAACAGAATACAGTACGAAGGTACGCGTCCGCTGATAAAACGCGTGCTCCCGATTTGGGAAATAGTCTACCACGGCATTGTTCTGTACAATCCCGACCGCTACACTCAGCAGGACATCACCGCCGACAAAAGGAAAATTTTGCGGCTCATGGAGTTCGGCGGACGCCCGATTATCTATACAAACAAATTCGAGCGCATTCCCGCTATCGCCAAGCTTTACGAACTGTACAAGCCCGTGCGCAAATTGCAGTTTGAAACAATGGAATCGCACTCGGAAATTTCAAAAGACGTGTATCTTACAAAATACGGCAACGGCGCGGAATCGGTGTGCAACTACTCCGAAAAGCCCTTTGAATATCGGGGCGAAAAAATCGCGCCGCTCGACTACAAATTCTTCTTCTAAGTGCGGCGCAGTCGCAACGCGCCGAAGCGTTTTTGGAATCTTTTTTGCTGTGTTCCTAAAACGGGAAATGCGGCGTTTTTGCGTTCGCTGCGGAGGGCAAAACGGCGCGGGCGTTTTTTTTGCCGTTGCGCGATATTGTGATAGAAAAAGCTTTTAATTTCGGCGCATCGGTTCATATTCGGAGGAATGAAGAATTTTTATCTGACAACCGCAATAGATTACGCAAACGGCTCGCCCCACCTCGGACACGCCTACGAAAAAGTCCTCGCAGACGTCATCGTGCGCTGCAAACGCCTTTCGGGAATGCCCGTCCACTTCCTCACGGGGCTTGACGAACACGGTCAAAAGGTTCAGCAGAGCGCGCGCAAGGCGGGCGTCGCCCCCGTGGAATTTTGCGACGAACAGGCGGAAAAATTCACCACAATGTGCAGGCTTCTCGAAATCTCGAACGACGACTATATCCGCACGTCGCAGCCGCGCCACATCAAGGTTGTCCGCGAGATTCTCCAAATGCTCTTCGACAAGGGCGACATCTACAAGGCGGAATACAAGGGCTTTTACTCGGCGCGTCAGGAGCAGTTCTTGCAGGAAAAGGACAGGGTTGACGGCAAATGGCCCGAAATTTTCGGGGAAGTCGTGGAAATCACCGAGAGCAACTACTTCTTCAAAATCCGCCAGTATCAGGACTGGCTCGTAGATTTTCTCGACAAAAACGAAGACTTCATCTTCCCGCGCTTCCGCGCAAAGCAGGTCAAGGAGTTCCTCAAAGAGCCTCTCAACGACCTTTGCATTTCGCGCCCGAAAGAGCGTCTTGAATGGGGCATCGAGCTTCCATTCGACCCGAACTATGTAACCTATGTCTGGTTCGACGCCCTCGTAAACTACATTTCGGCGGTCGGCTACGGCACGGACGAATTCGCGAAAAACTGGCCCGCCGACTTCCACGTTATCGGCAAGGACATTCTCGTTCCGCCGCACGCGGTCTATTGGCCGATAATGCTCCACGCGGCCGAAATAGAGCTGCCGAAGTCGCTGCTGGTTCACGGCTGGTGGATGTCGTCGGGCGAAAAGATGTCGAAGAGTTTGGGCAACATCGTAAACCCGCTCGACTTGGTTGAAAAATTCGGCGTAGACCCGTTCAGATACTTCCTCATGCGCGAAATGAACGTCGGGCAGGACTCCGACTTTTCGTTCGACCTCTTCCTCACGCGCTACACGTCCGACCTCGGCAACGACCTCGGCAACCTGCTCAGCCGCCTGCTGAACATGGGCAAACGCTACTGCGGAAGCGTCGTCCCCGCGGCGGAGGTCGAGGAGGATTTCGAAAAGTCGCTCAAAACGCTCGCCGACGAAACGGCCGACGAGGTCTTGAAGCTCTACGACGGCATGCAGTTCCACATCGCGCTCGAAAAGACTTTCAACTTTATCCGTGCGATAAACAGGTACGCCGAACAGCGCGCGCCGTGGAAGCTGGCAAAGAGCGAGGCGGAGGCCGACAAAAAATTGCTGGCGGCGACCCTCGCGAACATGGCTGAGGCTCTGCGCGTTTCGGCGGTGCTTCTCGCGCCCGTAATGCCGAACGTTTCGGAGAAAATTCTCACGCTTTTGGGCTTGGGAAAAATCGAAAAATTCGAGGGCAACACAAAGTGGTCGAATGTTCTCGAAGGCAAAACACTCGGAGCGCAGGAGATTCTCTTCCCGCGTCCCGCAGCCGAATAGGTCATGGACATAAAAAAACTCTTTTTGGACAACCCGCACCGCAAGCACATAAAAGTTGCGGGCGGAAACGTGGAAGTGGGGCTTTGCGAGGTGGAGCTTACGCCCACTCGCATGCGCGACGGTTCGAGCCGCCCCAACAAACCCGTGCGCATTTACGACACCTGCGGCGCGTGGGGAGACCCCGACTTCCATTTCGACACCTCCAAGGGGCTTCCGAAAATCCGCGAACAGTGGATAGCCTCGCGCGGCGACACCGAAGTTGTCGGCGCGCTTGCGCCGTCGGCTAAAAACCCGTTCGGCGGCAGAAAAATTCTGCGCGGAAAGGCGGGAACGCGCCCGACCCAAATGGCGTACGCAAAAAAGGGCATAATCACGCCCGAAATGGAGTACGTCGCCCTGCGCGAAAACCTCGCGCTGCTGAACGGCATTGAGGGCAAAATGTCGCCCGACGCCCCGCGCGATTCGCTCTACATTCAGCACGCGGGCTTCCCGCAACGCCCCGACTTCAAAATCACACCCGAATTCGTGCGCGACGAAGTTGCGCGGGGCAGGGCGATTATCCCCGCAAACATCAACCACACCGAGCTTGAACCCGCAATAATCGGCAGGAATTTCCTCGCAAAAATCAACACGAACATCGGCAACAGCTCGATGGCGTCGTCGATTCCGGAGGAAATCGAGAAAATGCTCTGGGCAATAAAATGGGGCTCCGACACGCTCATGGACTTGTCCACGGGCGCGGACATCACCGACACCCGCGAGTGGATTATCCGCAACTGCCCGACGCCCGTCGGAACAGTTCCGCTCTATCAGGCGTTGGAAAAGGTCGGCGGCATCGCGGAAGACCTGAATTGGGACGTCTACCGCGACGTCCTCATAGAGCAGGCGGAGCAGGGCGTCGATTACTTTACAATACACGCGGGCGTGCTTTCGAAATTCATTCCCGCGGCGGCAAAGCGCATGGCTGGTATTGCTTCGCGCGGCGGCTCAATCATGGCGAAATGGATTCTCGCCCACAACCGCGAAAACTTCCTCTTCGAGCACTGGGACGACATCTGCGACATCATGTCTCACTACGACATCGCGTTCTCAATCGGCGACGGACTCCGCCCCGGGGCTATCGCCGACGCCAACGACTCCGCCCAGCTCGGCGAGCTTGCCGTTCAGGGCGAGCTTACAAAACGCGCGTGGAACTTCGACGTTCAGGTCATGTGCGAAGGCCCGGGGCACGTTCCGCTCCAAATGATTGAAAAAAACATGGAGTGCGAGCTTGACTGGTGCAACGAAGCCCCGTTCTACACGCTCGGGCCGCTTGTCTCCGACATCGCCGCGGGCTACGACCACAT
>DHMA01000081.1:2589-3551 GCA_002405555.1 Opitutia bacterium UBA4654 | reverse complement strand
CTCTGCTACGTAACCCCGAAGGAGCACTTGGGACTTCCCGAACGCGACGACGTCCGCGAGGGCGTGGTGACATTCAAGCTTGCCGCGCACGCGGTCGACTTGGCGAAGGGCCACCCCGCCGCGCAGTACCGCGACAACGCGATGAGCCTTGCCCGCGTGGAATTCAGATGGCGCGACCAAATCAACCTTTCGCTCGACCCCGAACGCGCGGAGTCTTTCCGCCGCAAAAACGACAAGGAATTCGCGCGCGACAACGAAACGTCGCACCACTGCACAATGTGCGGGCCGAAATTCTGCTCGATGCGGGCGTCGCTTGAAATCAAGGAAAAGTTCGGGAAACCCTCGGAGAGCGCGGAATAATGTCGGAAAAGTGGGCAAGCGAACTCTTCAAATGCGGCTATAACTGCTCGCAGTCGGTGTTCGCAGCCCACGCGGCAAAATTCGGCATAGACACCGCGACCGCCCTGAAATTGTCCGCGCCGCTGGGCGGCGGAGTGGGGCGCATGCGCGAAGTCTGCGGCGCGTTTTCGGCGTGCGCAATGCTGCTCGGCTTGAAGGAGGCCTCCGACGACGCCTCGCCCGAAAAGAAGCGGAAAATCTACGAACGCACACAGCAGCTCGCCGAGGAATTCAGGCGGGCGAACGGCTCGATAATCTGCCGCGAAATCCTGAAACTACAAAAGGACGCGCCCACGCCGCCTACCCCCGACGCCCGCACGGCGGAATACTACGCAAAACGCCCGTGCCTGCGCGTGGTGGAGTCCGCCGACGCGCTCGCGCGGGACTTCCTTTCGCGGTAATTTGCGCGTTGACTTGCGGCGCATTTCCCGATTTTTTGCGCGGATATTTTTTGATATATTGCGCCGAATTTTGCCGCAAATTAATTGCGCGGAGGCGGTTTTGCTTGACGCGGTTTTTGCGCGTTGTTTTAATGTCCGCATATGAACGCAGTCGTTAATATG
>DHMA01000081.1:2320-2511 GCA_002405555.1 Opitutia bacterium UBA4654 | reverse complement strand
CTCTTGGGGCGTTGCTTGTTTTAGGTATGCCGCGGCTTTTCGGTTCGGAGAGCCTGCAACAAATAATAGATTCGGCGGTCGGGCGCGGCGAAAAGCGCGTCGAGCTTTCGGGGCGGTATTTTGTGGATAAGCCGCTTGAACTTACGGAAAAACATTCGGGGCTTACGCTCGACGGCGGCGGCAAAACCGTC
>DHMA01000081.1:1745-2280 GCA_002405555.1 Opitutia bacterium UBA4654 | reverse complement strand
GGCGGCAAAACCGTCGTAAGCGGAGGCGCGAAAATTTCGGGCTGGACGCGCGACGGAAAATTCCTGAAAGCGCGGGTGGACGCCGACAAAGTGGAGTCGCTTTTCGTAAACGGCAAACGCGCAAACCGCGCGGAAACTCAGCTGCGGCACGTCTACGCGGCGGGAGATTCCGAAATCACAATGCGCAACGAGGACGTCCGCGAACTGCTTGCGCTTCCGCGCGAAAAATATCCCGAAGTGCTCGTCGAATTCTACGCGGTCTGGATAAACGCCCATTGCGGGCTTCTCGACATAACGCGCAATCCCGACGGAAAAACGGCTACGCTGAAAGTCCGCAATCCCCTGCCGATTCCGCTTTCCAAGTGGGACAAAAATCCGAGGCTGCGCGTCGGAAACATTTTCGCCGCGCTCGACAAACGGGGCGGATTCTATTTCGACTCCGTCGATAAAACCGTCTGGTACTGCCCGCGCGACGGCGAAACGCCTGAAAACATTTCGGCGTACTATCCAGTGGCGACGCGCATTTTATCGGCTT
>DHMA01000081.1:0-1697 GCA_002405555.1 Opitutia bacterium UBA4654 | reverse complement strand
GGCTTGCGGAAAGTCGCCCGAAAGCCCGCTTTCGGGACTTTCGATTCGCGGAATCGCTTTCGAACATTCGGCGCACAATCCGCCCGCAAACTGGCGCCAGAACACGCAGGCGGCGATTACGCTCGGCGGCGCATTGTACTTCGACTGCGTCGAAAATCTGGAATTCGAAAACAACACCGTCCGCCACACAAACACCTACGGGCTTGAAGTCGGGCACGGCTCGAAGAATGTCAAAATTTCGCAAAACGAATTTTTCGACAACGGCGCGGGCGGCATAAAAATAGGCGTCGCGCCGCAGCGCAAACTTGCGCATACGCAAAACGTGGAGGTTTCCGACAACATAATATACTCATACGGGCGCCACGACAAAGCGGGCGTCGGCATAATCTATATGGACGCAAGTAGCGTGCTCATCGACCACAACACGATTTTCGACGGGCACTATTCGGGAATTTCGGGCGGCTGGACATGGGGCTACGCGCCCACAAATACGCGCGACAACAAAATCACGAACAATCTCGTTTTCGAAATAGGGCGCGGACTGCTCTGCGATATGGGCGGCATCTACACGCTCGGCTCGCACAAAAATTCGGTGATTTCGGGCAACGAAATAAGCGGCGTCTATCCGCACCGCTACGGCGGCTGGGGTATCTACAACGACGAGGGCAGCGCGGATTTCATTGTCGAAAAAAACTTCGTCCACGACACGGCGGAAGAGGGCTACCACCAGCACTACGGCAAAAACAACACCGTGCGCAACAACATATTCGCGTACGGTTCCACCGCGCAAATCGCGCTCTCGCGGCTCGGCGAAAAATACCCCGACGAACTCGTCTTCGAACGCAACGTCGTAGTCTACCGTTCGCCCGCAAAAGTACTGCGGCATGACAAATTGATAACGCGCCTGAACGGAAAATTCGACCGCAACATTTATTGCAACGAAAACGGCGCGGTCGAATTCGCCAAGGTGCCGCCCGCCGTCTGGCAAAACAAATACGGGCAGGACAAACACTCGCTCTTCGAAAATTCCGAAATAAAGGGCGACAAACGCAGGAGCGAACTGTACGAAAAAATCGGCTTCGAGCCGTTTGACACTCTGGGTGCGGGCGTGCGCGGGAAGATGAAAAAACGCCTCGTGCGGATTATTCGCACATACAAAATTTCGCCCGTCGAGAAAATTTCCGTGCAACCCGAATGGACGCGCGAATTTTCCGAAGACCTCTCGCAAATTCCGCTCGGCTTCAAGCCGACTCTGCCGACGGTTTTTTCGAAAAACAACGGCTTCGACGTCGCGGTTCTCGCCGACGAAAGCGGGCGTTTTGTCCGCTACATGGACTCCGTGCAAACGCCGAGCTATCTGCCGAATTCGACCTATCGAATTTCGCTTGGGCGCGGCGCAACCGCGCGGCTTTCGTTCGAAGTCCGCGTGAACAAAACATCGACTTTCTTTGTGGAATGCCGCGGCGACACGGGCTACGCAGGCCCGATGTTCGAGGTGAAAAACGGCTCGCTTTTGCTCGACGGACGCGCCGTAAAACTTCCGCAGGGCAAGTGGCTGGGGGTAGAAATGACATTCAAGGCGGGCGCGGACAAGTCGTATACCTTGAAAGTCTCGGACGGCGCGAAAACGCTCTTCGACGGGCGGATAGCCCAGTACCGCGCCGCCGCGGCAAACTCGTTTTCGGAACTTGTAGTTG
>DHMA01000108.1:10099-20132 GCA_002405555.1 Opitutia bacterium UBA4654 | reverse complement strand
ATGTTCGAGGCAATGGGCTACTTCGTCAAGGAGCTTAAACGCTACCAGATAGGCGGGCTTGTTCTCAAACGCATTCCCGAGGGCGCGGTAAAGATTCTCGGAAAGGCGGACATCGAAAAAATATTTTCAAATCGACACCAATAAGAGGGAGACTTTCAGACTATGGACAAGGACATCGTATTCGACAGCGTCGAGGACTGCATTGCCGAGTTCGCCAAGGGCGGAATCGTCATTGTTGCCGACGACGAAAACCGCGAAAACGAGGGCGACATGATTTGCGCGGCGGAAAAAATCACGCCCGAAATCGTCAACAAAATGCTCCGCTTCGCCCGCGGGCTGATTTGCGTTCCGACGACAAGCGAACGCCTTACGCAGCTCGGAATAGACGACATGGTTCGCCTCAACCGCGACGCCAAGGGAACGGCGTTCACTGTGACAGTGGACGCCGCAAAGGGAATCACCACGGGCATCAGCGCGGCCGACCGCGCCCGCACAATTTCCCTCATGGGCAACGCCGACGCCTGCGCCGACGACTTCGTAACCCCCGGCCACCTCAACCCGCTCAGGGCGCGGGCGGGCGGCGTTCTCGAACGCGCGGGGCACACGGAGGCGGCGGTTGATTTGGCGCGTCTTGCGGGGCTGTTCCCGTGCGCGGCAATCTGCGAAATCCTCAAAGACGACGGCACGATGGCGCGTCTTCCCGACCTCGCGGAATTCAAAAAGCGGCACAACATGAAGCTCATGAGCGTTGCCTCGCTCATAGAATACAGGCTGCGGCACGAGTCGCACATCGCAAGGCTCTTCGAGCGCGACATATTGACGACCGCTGGCAACTTCAAGCTTTCCGCGTTCAAGGCGAGCGACGGGCGCGTCCACTTTGCGCTCGTGCGCGGCACAATTTCGAAAAGCCCGACCCTCGCGCGGGTCCACTCCGAAAACGCGTTCTCCGACATCTTCTGCGACGTCGGATACCGCAATTCGTCCGGCTCTTTCGAAAAGGCTCTCGAAATGATTGCCGAAGACGGCAACGGCGCGGCGGTCTACATAACGCAGCCCAATTCGGGCGTGAACGTCGCCGACGCGTCGCCCGTTGCCCCCAACATGCGCGACTACGGCATTGGCTCGCAGATTCTGCGCGAGCTTGGCTTTGAGAAAATCAGGCTTTTGACAACCCGCCCCGGTCGGCATTCGATTCCCGAAGGCTTCGGTTTGGAAATAGTAGAGGAAATTAAAATCAAGGAATAACTGACAATGAGCACCAACAAAGGAAAAATGCCTTTGATAGACGCCTCGCACTACCGCTTTGCGATAGTGGCATCGCGCTACAACAAAAAATATGTGGACGCGCTCGTGCGCGACGCGGTGAAATCGCTTAGCGGGCACGGCGTGGACGCCGAAAACATCAGGCTTGTGCGCGTTCCGGGGGCCGGCGAAATTCCGTACGTGTGCAACATGCTCGCCGAAACCGACGAGTACGACGCGGTCATCGCGCTGGGCGTCGTCATCGCGGGCGAGACTCCGCACCACGAAATCATAGCCCACAGCACGGCAAACGCCCTCCAACAGGCGTCGATGATTTCGACCGTTCCGATTGTAAACGGAATTGTGGTCGCCAACGACGAGGAGCAGGCGAATGCGCGCACCGTCGGGAAAATCGCCCGCGGCGAGGAGTTCGCCGAATGCGCCATGGAGATGGCGTGGCACGCGGCGATTCTGCTCGACGAGCTTGCCGACGCCGACGAAAGGCACGACGCCGAATTCAAAAAGGGAGGCAAATAATGGATTCCGAACGCAAGCCCAAGAACGTCGGACGCCACGAAAACCGCGCCGCGGCAATGCAGTTTCTCTATATGCGCGACCTCAACGGCGGGCGCAGTCTGGGAGACTCGCTCGACGCGTTCTTTGAAACCAAGGACAACGACCGCTCTTTCTACTCTTTCGCCGAAGAGCTTGTCGCGGGCGTGGACGCCCACGCGGAGGAAATTGACAGAACTATTTCCGAAAGCGCGACGAACTGGTCGATAGACCGCATCGCGAAAGTGGATTTGGCGATTCTGCGCCTCGCGGTTTTCGAGCTTCTCCACCGCGACGACATTCCGCCCGTGGTCTCGATAAACGAGGCCGTCGATTTGGCGAAGGAGTATTCGTCGTCGGAGGCGCGGAGGTTCGTCAACGGCGTTTTGGACAGGGTAAAAAACACGCTCACGCGCCCGCTTAAAACGGCGAACGGCAAATAATGTTTTCAATCTTAAAAAAATTCAGGGAGGGTTTGAGGCGCACCGCGGGGGTCGCGCTGAACTCGCTGACTTCGCTCTTCGCAAAGAAAATCGACGAAGCCGACATCGCGCTTATCGAGGAAACCCTCTACGGGGCGGACTTCGGCTACGAAACGGCGTCGGAGATTGTGGAGGCAATCAGGAGGGAGTATTCGCGCAGCCGCGAGCTTCGCGGCAAGGAGGCGGCGCAAATCGGCGCGGACGTGCTTTGCAAAATCCTCGAAGGCTCGGAGGCTGACTTTGTCAGGGCGGCGGACGGAAACCCGTCGGTTGTGTGTCTTGTGGGCGTAAACGGCGCGGGCAAAACAACTACCGCCGCAAAGCTCGCATACATGCTCGGCAAAAACGGCGACGGCGTGCTCTTGGGCGCGTGCGACACTTTCCGCGCGGCTGCGAACGAGCAGATTCGCGAATGGGCTACGCGCCTCGGCGTAAGGCTCGTGGAAAGCAGCCACGGCGCGGACGCGGCTGCGACGGCGTTCGACGCGTGGCAGTCGGCAAAGGCGAGGGGGGCGCAGTGGCTTGTGCTCGACACCGCGGGCAGGCTGCACACAAAGGAAAACCTCATGGCGGAGCTTTCGAAAATCCGCCGCGTGGTGCAAAAAAACGACCCCGCCGCTCCGCATAATTCTGTCATCGTAATAGACGGAAGCCTCGGCTCGAACAGCATCGAGCAGGCGCTGGCGTTCCACAAGGCGTTCCCGCTGACTGGCATGATTATCACAAAGCTCGACGGAACGGGCAAGGGCGGCGCGCTCGCGGGGGTTTACAGAAAATTGAAGTTGCCGATTCTATACGTCGGTCTGGGCGAGAAGCCCGAAGACTTGCAGAAATTCGACGCTCGCGCCTACGCGAACGGCGTGTTCGGTTTGGAGTAGATTTTATGGAAGAATTGACGGTACGGCTTGCGGGGCGCGAATATCCGATACACGTCGGCGCGGGGGCGTTCGACGTAGCGGTTGCGGATTTCGCGAAACTCGCCGAAAACGGCAGGCGCGTGTTCTGCTTTGCGGACACTGCGGTGCTTGAATCGCATGCGGACGCCGCGGGGAAACTTGCTAAGGTCGCGGAAATCGTGGAAGTGGAGGGCGGCGAGAAGTCCAAAACCCTCGAAATGTTCGGCAGGCTCTGCGCGACGCTTGCCGACCGACGCGCCGACAGGAAAAGCGCGGTCGCGGCGTTCGGCGGCGGGGTTGTGGGCGACCTTTCGGGTTTCGTCGCGGCATCGTACATGCGCGGCGTCGATTTCTACCAGATTCCCACAACGCTTCTTGCGGCGGTGGATTCGTCCGTCGGCGGAAAGACGGGCGTGAACATTCCCGAGGGAAAGAACCTCGTGGGGGCGTTCCACCAGCCGAAGGCGGTCTACACTGATTCGGAGTTTTTGAAGTCGCTTCCCAAGCGGCAGTTCGCCGCGGGCATGGCGGAGGTCGTCAAATGCGCGGTGTTGGGTGACGCGGAGCTGTTCGGCAGACTCGCGGCGCGGGGAAAGCCGATGGAATTCGATTCGCCCGAACTCGGCGACGCCGTCGTTTCGTCTTGCAAGCTCAAAGCGAAAATCGTCGCGGAGGACGAGCGCGAAACGTCGCCGAACGGCGGCAGGGCGCTGCTCAATTTGGGGCACACTTTCGGGCACGCGATAGAGCGCAACGCGGGCTACGGAAAATATCTGCACGGCGAGGCGGTCTCCATCGGGACTGTGATGGCGGCGGTTCTCTCGCGCAGGTTGGGGCTTATCGGCGACGCGCAGGTTGAGGCAATCGCGCGGCTTTTGCGGTCGGAGGACTTGCCCGTGTCGCTTGCGGAGCGCATTTCCGCCGACGATTTCATCGACGCCATGCACGGCGACAAAAAGGCCCTTGCAGGCGCGCTGCGCTTTGTGACAATTTTGGACATCGGCAAAACCCGCACCGAAACCGTGCCCGACGCCGTTGTCCGCGACGCCATAGCCGACTTCTACAAGCGATAATGTACCTCCGCACGACAGACGCCCACTGCCACGCCGATTTCAGCAAATACGCCGATTTCAGCGGGCTTGCGTTCGGCGTGGATTTGTGCGTGGACGCGTGCTTCCCCGGAGACTGGGAGGGTCTGCAAAAGTTCGACGCGTTCCCCGTGAAAAAGGCATACGGAATACACCCCGACCTGCGCGTGTCGGAATTCGACGACATGTCGTTTGTGGAGTCGGAGCTGTTTTCGACTTTCCTGCCGTCGCTCGAACAGTACCTGATTTCCGCCGACGCAATCGGCGAGACGGGGCTTGATTCGCGGCTCGAAAACCGCATACCCGCCGCCCTCCAAAGGCGTCTGTTCGCCGAGCAGCTGAGGCTTGCGGGCAAGTACGGGCTTCCCGCGGTAATCCACTGCGTGGGAATGTACGGGGCGGTTTTCGAGATTCTGAAAGCTTGGACTGCGGAGTATTCGCCGACGATGGAGGAGCGGCTCGAAGGCAAAAAGGGGCGGCGTTTTTTGCTCCACGCGGCGTCGTGCTCGCCCGAAATGGCGCGTGAGTTCGAGAAAATCGGCGCGCGCTTTTCGTTCGGCTTGCGCGAGCTTTCGTCGGAGCGCGGGCGCAGATGCGCGGTGGCGGTGTCGCCCGACAGGCTGATGGTTGAGTCGGATTCCGCAACGTCGCGCAAAACCATGGACGAGACAATCGCGAAACTCGCCGAAATTCGGAACGCCGACGACATTGAGCTGTCCGAATTGCTGTACTCCAATTTTACCGAATTTTACTCGAAATGATTTCCCCCGAATTTTCGCGAAGCGCAATTTTGTACGGCGGCGACGCCCAGAAAAAAATGGAGTCGGCGACGGTCGCCGTCTGCGGCGTCGGCGCGGTGGGGTCGTTCGCGCTCGAAGCGCTTGCGCGGATAGGCGTGGGGTCTTTCGTTCTGGTGGACGCCGACACGGTCGATGTTTCGAACATCAACAGGCAGCTTTGCGCCCTCCACTCGACGATAGGCAAAAGCAAGACAGCGGTCATGCGCGAGCGCGTGCGCGACATCAACCCGAACGCCCGCGTGGAAATTGTGGACAGGTTCATCGACGAGTCCAACTGCGCCGAATTTGTGGGGCTTTGCCCCGACGTGATTGTAGACGCAATCGATTCTCTTGCGCCGAAAGCAGCCCTTGCCGCCGCAGCCCTCTCGGCGGGAGTGCCGATTGTTTCAAGCATGGGGGCGGCGCGCAAAACCGACCCGCTCAAAGTCGCCGTCGCCGAGCTTTTCAAAACGCATTCGTGCCCGATGGCGGCAAGAATGCGCAAGGAGCTTCGGGCGCGGGGATTCAAAAAAGGCCAGCCTTGCGTGTTTTCGACCGAAATTCCCGAAGCCGCCTCGCACGTCAAAAGCGGCGCGGCGGACGCGAAAAAAATAATAGGGAGCACGCCCATTGTAACGGGAACGTTCGGGCTTGTGCTGGCAAACCTCGCGCTTGCGCAAATCTTAAATTCAAAACGCTGAAAATGTCCATTTACGAAAGAGACTACATGAACGGAAACCGCCGCGGAGCGGGGGCGGGCTTTGCGCTTTCGCCCGTCAAGATTTTCATTTTGCTGAACGTCGCGTGCTTTCTTGCGGAGGCTTTCGCCGAACGCGCCTACGGAAGCGCGGCGGTGTCGGAGTGGTTCGCGCTGTCGCCGACGGCTCTGGCGCAAGGGCGCGTCTGGACGCTGCTGACGTACTCGTTTCTGCACGCCGACATTCTCCACATATTCTGCAACATGCTGGGGCTGTATTTTATAGGGACATTTCTCGAAAAGGCGGTCGGGGCGCGGAAATTTACCGCGCTGTATTTGACGGGCGCGCTTGCGGGCGGCGCGTTGTGGGCGGCCCTCGCGGAAATTCAGGGAGCGCATGAGGCTCTCGTGGGCGCGAGCGCGTCGGTAATGGCGGTGTTCGCGGGCTTCTGCGTGCTGTACCCTCCCGTCCCGATTACGTTTTTGCTATTCTTCGTTCTGCCGATTTCGATGAAGCCGATGACGATGCTTAAAATCGCCGCGGGTTTCGAGGTGCTCGGTCTTCTCTATTCGCTCGCGGGCGGAAACCCGATTGTGGCGTATTCGGCGCACTTGGGCGGGCTTGCTTCGGGCTTGGCGTTCGTCGCGCTTTTGCGGCGCGGCAAGCTTTCGTTCATCGACGGTTTGTCGATGCCGAAATTCCCCAAACGCGCCAATCCGCAGGACAGGGGCGGGCGGGCGTCCGACTACAATTTCAGGGTGAACATTTCCGACCCGCGCGACTTGTCGGCGGAGGTTGACCGAATTTTGGACAAGATAAACACCGACGGCTTTGCGTCGCTTACCGACGCCGAGCGCGAAACCCTGCGCCGCGCCCGCGACAACCTCAAATAGCCGCGCGAACAATTCCCGAACTTTCTTGTCAAAAAGGAGAATATAATATTTAAAGGAATTTCCGATTTTTTTTGCGGTAAACATGAAAAACATAACGAAATTTATACTGTTGCTTGCGCTGTCGCTCGCGTCGGTTTTCGCCTCGACGCCGTCCGCGCCCTCCGATTCGCGCGCCCGCAAACGCACGCCCGTTTCGCTCCAAACGACGACGAAAATGCGCAACGAAACGCGCTATGTCGTGTTTCTGCTCGAACGCGGGCACTATCTGAAAATGCCCGTAGGCGAGCTTGACGTGCGCGAGTTCGTGCGCGAATACATGCAGAATGTCGATTTCTTCAAGCTGTTTTTCACTTCGGAAGACGTGCAGTATTTTCAGGACTTGTTCGCGCCAGCGATAGAGATAATGCTCTCGCAGGGAACGCTGCTTCCCGCGTTCACGATTTACGACAGGTTTTTGGAACGCGCCGACGCCCGCATGCAGTGGGTTCGCGAGCGCATGAAAAAGCCCTTCGACCTCGACTCCGACAAAACTTTCCGTCCCGACAGAAGCAAGGAGGACTGGCCGTCCGACATGAAAGCCGCCGACGCCCTTTGGGAAAAACGCCTCGTCTACGACATCGTAAACCAAATGCTCGGCTATTCCGACGAGCTTGACGGGGAGTCGGAGGACGCGTCGGATTCCGAAAAGGGCGGAGCGTCGAAGCCCGCCGAAAAGTCGGACTCCGCTGAGAAAGCGGCGGAAACGTCTTCCGAAAACGCGGGCGCGTCGAAACCCGCGGAGACTCCGCAGGCGGAAGTCGCCGAGCTTGACGCCGAAAAGCAGTCCGCGCCCAAGACTTTCGATGAAAAGCTCGCCAAGGCAAAGGAGGAGGTTCTCAAACGCTACGAGCGTCTTGTCGAAAACTACGCCAAGGCGGACGCCATGGAAATTCAGGAAATCTATCTGAACACCCTCGCGCGGCTCTACGACCCCCACACGGCTTTCCTTTCCGAATACTATCTGGAAGAATTCGATATTTCCGTGCGCAACTCGCTCGTCGGGATAGGCGCAATGCTCCAAGACAAGGACGGCTACTGCACGCTCGCCGAGCTTATGCCGGGAGGGCCAGCCGAAGAGTGCAAGCAGCTCCACACGGGCGACAAAATTTTGGGCGTTGGTCAGGAAACGGGCGAGATTGTGGACGTCATCGGCATGAAGCTCCGCAAGACCGTTCGGCTCATCAGGGGCAAGGAGAATACGAAAGTGCGCCTGCTTATAGAGCCGGCTTCGAACCCGTCTGCGCGGAAGGTGATAACGCTTGTCCGCAGGGAAATCAAACTAACGACAAAGCTCGCAAAGGCGGCGGTCTACACGATTCCCGTAGGCGACAAAACCGTGCCCGTTGGCGTGATAGACCTGCCCGCGTTCTACGGCGAAAGCGGCGGTACGGACGGCTCGAAAGGTTTTAGCACGTCGAAGGACGTCGAGGAGCTGCTCGTAAAACTCAAAAAAATGGGCGTCAAGGGCGTCGTGCTCGACCTCCGCAGAAACGGCGGCGGCTTCCTCAACGAGGCTGTCGATTTGGCGGGGCTTTTCATCAAGACGGGGCCGGTCGTTCAGGTTCGCGACGCCGCGGGCAGAACAAACCGCCTGCGCGACGAAAACCCGAAGCTCGTTTGGGACGGCCCGCTTATTATCATGGTGAGCCGCCTTTCGGCGTCGGCTACCGAAATCGTCGCGGGCGCGCTCCAAAACCACAAACGCGCGATTGTCGTCGGCGACAAATCAACGCACGGCAAGGGAACCGTTCAGGCGGTCTACCACCTCGAAAATTTCGACCCGCAACAGAAGAGCGCGGCGAAAATCACGGTGCAGAAATGGTACGCGCCCAACGGAGATTCAATTCAAATCAAGGGCGTGCACTCCGACATCATTCTGCCGTCGGTCTACGACTATATGGAAATCGGCGAGGAGTACAAAGACTACGCCATGAAGTGGGACGCCATCACGCCCGATTCAATCGAGGAAGTCTGGGGCTACGGCTTCAAGGAGCCGCTCGCCGACGCGCTCATGGCGAAGCTTACGGAGCAGTCGCTTGCGCGGCGCAACAGCCTCGACGAATTCAAAATCTGGAACGAGCGCATAAACTGGGTCAAGGAACGCCAGAAGAAAAAGGATTGGAGCTTGAACTACGCCGTGCGCGAGAAGGAGCTGAAAGCCGACGAGGACTTCAACGAATCGCTCAAAAAACGCCAGCGCAAATTCACGGAAGCCGACTACCCCAAGACCGAGGTTTTGCTCGACTCCGCAAAGGAAAACGGCGGCGACAAAAAAGTTTCCGCCGACAAGAAGAAGCGCAAATCCAAAAACGACGCCCTTGAAGCGTCGGAGGACGACGAGGACGCGCCCGACTTCGACGTGCAGCTCCACGAAGCCCTGCGCATTATGGGCGACTGGATTGACCTTGCCGCACACCCCGACAAGCTGAAAGCCTACGCCGACGCCAGAAAAAAGGCGGACGCCGCGAATGCCGACAATACCGAAAAAGAGGCGGTGGATTCCGAAGCGGCAAAGCCCGCGGCGGGCGAATCGGCTTCCGCGTCCGCTTCGAAATCCGACGCCGCGCAAAGCTCCGCGCCGCAGAATTAAACGCATTTTGCGGGCGTTCGGAACGCCCCAAGCAAAACTGAAAATGCCCCGTAGAAAACGGGGCATTTTTTTTGCGCGGCGGGGTTTGCTCGCGCAGAGTTGCGCGGGTTTTTCCGTTGCGTGGAGTCGGCGGCAGTCGGCGTTATTTTACGTCGATTACCGCAGCTGTCGCGTAGGATACGATTTTCGTTTCTATTGCGCTTTCGTCCAAGCCGAAGAGTTTTGCGACGGCGGCGCGGTAGATTTCAAGCTGCCGCCTGCGCGAGTCTCCGCAGAACGCGCCCGCCTTGAAGTCGGCGACAATCGCCGAAACGGGTTTGCCGTCGGCGTCGGTTTCCACAACCAGCTTGTCTATCACGCCGCTTGCGAGCTTCCCGCCCAAAAGCGCGTCGAACGGAAATTCGTTGTAGATTTTTCTGCGTTCCGATTCGGCGAAAAGTTCCGCTATTTGCGGGTTTGCGAGGGCGCGTTCCACTTCCGCCGCCGCGCGGAGGTCGGAGGCTGTTCCCGCGAGTTCCGCCGCGCGTCGGACGGTTGCGGGGATTCCGCCGTCGAGCGTTTTTATTTTTTCGAACGTGGCGTGCACCGCCTTGCCGTGCCTTATTGCGTCGGCTGACATCGCGCGGCTTGCGCCCTTTTCGGCGGAGGGCGTGAGTTTGGGGAATGAGTTTGCGGTGTCGGCGGGCGGCACGGCGTCAATCGGTTTTACGGGGTTTGCGGGCGCGGGCGTTTGGACGTGTTCGAACCAGCGGTCGTCGCCGATTGACACGCCGC
>DHMA01000108.1:0-10046 GCA_002405555.1 Opitutia bacterium UBA4654 | reverse complement strand
GATGCCGCTCTTTCGTACGCGGCGGCCTTATCTTCGTCCGACGCCGCGGGGTCCCGCAGGGCGGGGATAAACGAGTTCAGAACGAGGTTTTTTATTCCGAAATCCTTTGACTTTGCGTCTTTGGGCTTCGACATGACGACGTACAGCGCGTCTTCGGCGCGGGTCAGCGCGACGTAGAGGTTGCAGATTGCGTCGAAGTCGTCGTTTTCGGAGTCTATTTTCAGGCTCTCGGAAAGCGACGGGCAGAGCGAGCAGATAATTTTCTGCGGCAGGTAGCTTATCGTGAACTGTTCGGTGTTTTCGCCCGACCGCCGCGCGATGTATTTCAGCCCGCTCGGAGGGCGTTTTTTTGCCGTGTGGAGGTCGGGCAGAATCACCGAGCCGAAGCCCAGCCCCTTCGATTTGTGGATTGTCATCACCTGCACCGCGGTTTCGGCGGACGAAAGCCTGAACGTTTTGCCCGAAAGGAAAAGTATGCAGTTGTCTATTCCGCGCGATTCGGAGGCGTCGAACTCGCGGCAGGCGTCCACGAGCCGCGCGAGGTTCTCGCGGGCGTCGCGGCTTTCGCCGACTTTTTCGGCGACGGCTTTTGCGTATTGTTCGGCGAAGTCGGCGAAGCGTTCGGCGGCGATTTTTTCGAGCGCGTTTTTGCGGAAGTCGGTCGCGTTCACGGCGTCGGCAAACGGCGTCATTTTCAGGTATTCGGCGGCGGCGGTGTCGGACGGGTGGGCGGCGAGTTTCAGCGTTTGCAGGAACGCGGGCACTACGGCGTTGTTGCGGGCGACGGTTTGCTCGAACTCGCACGACACTTCGATGTCAAGCCCCGCGTCGGCGATTTTTTCGCGCAGTTTTTTGACGAACGCGTCAACCGTGTCGTTTTTGCGGACGAGGATTGCGCACGTTTTGCCCGTCTTTGCGGGGTTCGCGTTTTTGACGATTTCGAACACGGCTTCGCACCGCGCGTCGAAGTCGGCTACGCTGTCTTTGCCGAAATAGTCGGTGAGCGCGAGTTTCGCAAGCGACGGCTTCGGCTTTTTGCCGCCCGTGCTTTCCGCCGAAACATGCGGAATGTAGATTGACGCAAATTCCGCGGCGGCGGCTGGCGAAAAGCACTGCGCGAGTTCCGACGGGTCGGCGAAAAACGAGTTGACCGCCCGAATTACGTTCGCGCCCGACCTCCACGAAGTCGCGAGCGGTTCGCCGTCGAAGACGCGCTCGGCGTCGGCGTTGTACCGCCGCTTCACTGCGTCGAAGAGCTTTCTGTTGCCGCCTCGGAACGAGTAGAGCGACTGCTTTACGTCGCCCACATAGTAGAAGGTTTTTTGCCCGTCGGAGTCGTAGACCACGTTGTCGATTATGTTTTTGAAAAAGTTCCACTGCGTTTCGGAGGTGTCCTGAAATTCGTCGAAAAGCCAGTGGTCGAACTTTGCGTCGAGCCTGTATTCGGCGAGCGTCCCGACGATGTCCGAACCCGATTCGAGCAGCAGGGGAATGTCGTCGAACGCGAGTCTGCCGCGCCTGCGCATTGTCGCGTCGTAGCGTTCCTCGTACATTTTCGCGATTGTTCCGACCGCCTTTGCGGCGTCGCACGAGCGCAAAACGTGGGCGTCGAGCAGGCGCGTGAAAAGGCGTTTGAGCGGGGCGGCGACGTCGGCGGGAACGGCGGTTGCGCCCCTGCCGATTTTTACCGTAAACGCCGCGTTCAGCCCGCCGGTCGCGTACATTTCGGCGAGCCGCTGTTCGAGCGTTTTTGCGTCGGCCAAGATATTGTTGTTCGAGTCGGCGAAGAATTTTTCGACTCCCGCGAATTTGTCGTCGAGCTTTGCGGCGGCGAGGGCGTTGCGCAGGGCGGCGCGGTCGCTGTCGTATGCGGCGGCGTTCCACTTTTGCGGTTCGTGTCCGAGTATTTCGCGCGCGTTTCCCCAAAGCGAGAGGTTCGGAGTTTCGAGAATTTTGCCGTGGGCGGCGAACACCTTTTCGAGGAGTATTTCGCGCATGGATTTCTCCTCCACGCCGAACGACGCGCGTTTGACGATTTCGGAAAATTCGGCGAAGGTTTTTCTGTCGGACGATTTTTCGCGCAGGATTTCGCCGACGATTTTTTCCGCCGCGCTTTTGTGCGAAATTTCGTCGTCTATTTTGATTTCCGAGAAAATCGAAAGCTCGTTTGAAAAGCATTTCAGAATCGACGAAAAGAAAGAGTCTATCGTCGAGAGCCTGAGTTTGTCGAGGTTTGTCAGGCACTGGCGGAGCAACGCGAGCGCGTCTTTGCGCGTGAGGAAGCCGCCGCCCGACTTCGTGCCGCGCGTGAGTTTTTCGACTTCGTCGGACAATGCCGCCGCCGCCTTGTCGTCCTCCGCCGCCTCCGCGAGGCGCGTGAGGATTTTTCCCAAAAACTCGCCCGCCGACTTGCGCGTGAACGTAAGCGCCGTGATTCGCGACGGGTCGGGAAGCCCCGTTTCGGGGTCTTTCGCGTTGGCGGCAAGGGCTATGAACCTGTTTGTGAGCGCGTAGGTTTTGCCCGAACCCGCCGAGGCGGAGACGCGTTCGTTTTTGAAAATTTCGGGTCGTTCTTTCATCGTTCGAATTCGAGCATGTTTTTGAGCGTTTCGGCGTCGGCGTTGAAGACGTCGTCGAATGCGGGGTATTTCGGCGGCCTGTCGGGGGCGAAGTTTCCGGCGCGGATTGCGGCGATTATCTCCGCCGCCTTTTCGAGCGCGGGCGTTTCGAAGTCGGCGACATCGTCCCAAAAGTCGATTTGCGTCGAGGCGGTGTCTTTTGGCGCGACGAAGAACGCGGCGGAAATTTTCGCGTCGGGGCGTTCTTCGCGCAGGGCGCGGGCGTAGAGCGGCAGTTGGAGCGACTCCCATTCGATTGCGTCGCCGGTTTTCATTTTCAGGTGGCTGTCGCGCGCGACGCCGCGGCGGCATTTGTCGTACGTTTTGTAGTCGAGCACGAGCAGCGAGCCGTCGTTTTCGTTTTCGTCTATTCTGTCGAATGTGCCCGAAAATTTTTCGCCGAAAATTTCGGTCGCAAACGGCTTTTCGGCGGCGCTTATGCGCCAGCCCGCCGCGCGGTGCCGCGCCTGAATTTCGGCGCACGCGGAAAGGCGGTTGCGCAGGTTTTCAAGCTGTATGCGCACTTGGGCGCGGGGTCGGCGTCCGAATGCGTCGATTGCGGTTTCGTCGAAAGCGTCGAGGAGGGCGCGGCGGATTTCGTCGGCGTTTGCGGAGTCGGCGGCGGCGGACTTCGCGAATTTGAAAAACGCCTTGTGGAAGAGCGTTCCGAATTGCGCGGCGTCAAGCTCCGACTTTTGCGCGTCCACTTTCTCCATTTTGAGGACGTAGCTCAGGTAGAACTCCCACGGCGATTTCATGTACGCCGCGAATTTTGTGTGCGAGTATCCGCCCTCGAAGCGTTTGTTCGGGACGCGCAGTTTCCATTCGGGCGCGGGTTTCGACGGCTTGTCCGGCTGCTTCACGGCGGCGAAGAGCATTTTCACCCGCGCGGGAAGTTGCGGCGTCTGGAAGAGAATTCGCGACGGCGCGAGCGGCTCGCCCCTGCCGTCGGTTTGCGGTACGCAGACTGAGACCGCCCCGCCCGACGCCGCGCGGCTTTGTACGAGCGCGTCGAGCATGTAGGCGTCGCGCGCGCGGCGCAGTTGGCGGTTGCGCATGCCGAGCTTTATTCGGACGGCGTCGTTTAGAAAAATTCCGTCGGAACTTGCAAGCGGCACAATGCCGTCGTTCATGTCGCACAGCGCGAGGTGTTTTGCGGGCGACCAGAAAATCTCCATCCAGTCTTGCAGGGGCAGGCGTTCGTCGTCGAGCCTTTCGGTGTCGGTCGCGGCGGCGAGGTGTTCGGCGGCGATTCCGAAAATTTCTTCTGGCGAAAATTCCATGTTCTCCGATTTTTCCGCGTCCGAAATTTCCGCGAGCGTTTCTCCCAAGACTTCCAATGCGCGGGCGTTGCGTTCGTCCGTTTCGGCGTCTCCGACGAGCGCGGCGACGGCGTTCCCGATTTTCTCCGCGGCGTTGCCGCCGCCTATTTCGAGCGTTTCGGAAACGAAGTCGAAGACTCCGCGCAGGAATTTTATTTTTGCGAATCTTGCGGTGTCGCGGTCGGGCGAATTTGCGTACAGGCGGGCGAGCAACGCGCCCCGCGCCTGTTCGACGTCGGCGCAGGCGGTTTCGCTTTTCAGCGTGTCGGCGGCGGCAAGTATTTCTTCGGGCGTCCTTTCGGCTCTCTTTGCGAGCGTTTGGAGGGCGAACGGGTTGCGGAGCAGGTTGAGGAGGTTTGCGTAGCTTGCGTCGGCGGAGAATGCGGCGACGCATTCGAGCAGGTCGCCGACGGCGCTTGCCGCCATGTTCTCGGCGTCGAGTTTCACGGCGTTTACTCCCGCTTCGGCGAGCGCGGTTTTGAACGTGTCTGCCGAGTTGTTTTGCTCGCAGGCGATTGCGAGCGTTTTGTAGACTTTGTCTCCGTATTTGCCTGCGAGCGTCGCGACCGCCCGCGCCTCCGAAGCGACGCTCTGGTAGACGCGGATTGCGCCGTCTTCGAGCGCGGTGTTTTTGTCGCGGTATTCGGGCGTTTTAGGCGCGCCGTAGGGGTCGAAAAGATTTTCGTCTTCGCCGACCACGGCGATTAGCGAGCGTCCCGCGAATGTGTCGAGCAATGATTTTAGCGTCGGCGAAACGTCGGGGTTGCCCGCCACGACTATTGTTTCCCAGCCCGCGTTTGCCGTGCGTTCAACCGCGGTTTTCAGCGATTTTGCGTGCGGGGTTTTGCCCCTTTTCGCCACGCGTTCGGCGAAGATTTTTTCGAGAGCGGCAAGCTCGTTCCACCGCGCGGCGTCGGGGGTGTCTGCGAGCATTTTTGCGGCGTCGGAAATTGTAAGCAGGTTTTCGGCGAGCGCGTCCTGCAAGAACATGAGCTGGCGGCAGACGTTTGCGAGGTCTTCGCGCTTGGGCGTTTCGGCGGGGAAGAGCGAAGCGAATTCGGAGAGGTCGCGCGAGTCCAGAATGTCGGTCCAGATTGCCCTTGCGAGCGTCGATTGCGGCTCGTCGCGGTCGATTCCGTTCCGCGCAAGTTCGTCTTCGAGCGTGCCGACGCGCAGTTGCGATATTGCCTCCACTCCGCGCGAAAGGCATTCGGCGAAAACCGCGTTTTTGAAGTTTTTTGCCGCGTTTCGCGTGGGGGTGAGCACGAGTATTTTCTCGAAGCTTGCGGGGCGGCGTTCGAGTCTGTCGGCGAATTTTTCGACAAACCACTTTGCGCACGCTTTCGGCAGCGATTCGACGGGCTTTATAAAACATCTTTCAATCACGTTTTTCATATTACGGCGCAAAAAAATTCGGGCAAGTTTTTTACCCGATTTTTATTTTTTATCTGCGGGGGAAGGGGAAGTGGAGGAGTGTGTCGGTTGTTGCCGCTTGCGCGGCAGTTTCGGCGGGGGGTGTTCTGCGGATTTTCTTCCTCCGCGCCGCCGCTGTGTTTATCTTGTGTTTGTCCGTCGCGTGCGGCGTTTACAAGGGGGGATTTTTAGTGTTTGGCGCAAAAAATACCGCGCGGAGGAATCCGTGCGGTATTTTTGCAATTCGGGTTTCCCGATTAGAAGAGAACCTGAACCTGCGCGCGTACGCTGTTGCTGTATGTGCGAGCCGCGCCGCCGTCTACGTCCTGATCGAAGTAGCCGAATTCATAGCCGAGCGATGTCTTGACCGACGCCGTTGCGTACCAGTTCAAGCCGATGTAGCCCGTCATAGCCTGATTGTAGGCGAGGTCGTCGGAGAATTCCGAGACAATCGGGCCGCCGTTCGCGTAGACGTAGGACCAACGCGCGACGGGTTCGATTGCGCCCCAGTCGCCCATATCCATCTTGTACGCAACCGTGAGGTTCGCGCCGAGCGGGGTCTTGCAGATGCCGCTGCCGCTGCCGAACGGAGTGTAGTCTTCATACTGTTGGAGGAAGAATTCCGCGATTGCCGTCAGACCCTTCCAGCTCGCCGTCGCATAGGGGTTGATGCCCCAGACGCTGCCTCTGGATTCGTTTACGACGTTGTTGCGCATACCCTGCGGAGCGTAGCCGAAGTTCATGCCGAAGTCGTACGCGAGCGATTCGCCCTTGATTTCGGCGATGTTCTTGTAGCCCATCGAAGCGTAGAAGCTCAATGCGCTGCTGTTCTGCGCGCTCGAAAGGAAGCCGTCGGTCGATTCCGTCAGACCCGATGTTACAGCGAGGCTGTAATAGAGGCCTTCGACCTGCGTGATGTTGCCGTCCCAGAATACGCCGACCGTTCTGCCGCCGAAGTTCTTGGAATAGTCGCCGTACGAGCCGCGGGTGAAGAAGTTTGTTGCGACGGAGCGTTCGATTGCGAGCTGTCCGAAGTCGCACATATTCTGTTCGTAGCCCATGTTCGCCTTGCGGAGACCGAGCTGGAGCGTGCCGTTGAGGTAGTCGAGGTCAACCTTCTTCGAGGCTACGACCGTGTCGAGGTAGTTGCGGGACGAGCCTTCCGAACCGAAGTCCGTAACGACCGTCGCGCTCGAACCGCCGCCGACGTCCGCTTCAACGCCGAGTTTTACGTAGCGGAGCGTAAAGCCGCTTGTCTGTTTGGGAGAGGAGGCCGTGCCCGCTTTTACGCTGTCTTTGCCCCATGTGTACCAGCCCTGCGCGCCGCCGAAAATCTTAATCGACTTTGTGCTCTTAGTGGCGGGTGTTACCGCGACCGATTCCTTCGCAATCTGAGCCGCTTCCTGCTGGGTGAGCATGCCCTTCTTGACGAGCGTTTCGAGAAGCGCCTTGTCTTGCGCGTTGGCGGCGATTGCCGCGCCTGCTACGAGTAAGCCTATTATTGCTTTTTTCATATCTATTTTTTGTTTGTTTGTTCTTAATAGATTCGCCGTTTTTATACAGTATATGAAAACGGTGAATCCATTTTTACACTATCCTTACAAAATCCGCACAAAAATCAAGCAATTTTTTGTCGGCGGATTTTCGGGTACGACAACTTTTTTATCGTAAAGCGGCTTTGCTTTATAACCGTTTTACCGTCGGAAAACACAAAAAAACCGCCGACGCGTATCGGCGGTTTTGCGTGTCGGATTTTCGGATTAGCCGAGGAGCGGTTTTTCGGAGATTCCGAAAGCTTCGAAAAGGTAGGGGGCGTCGGCGGAGAAGCCGAAGTCGTCGGTGCCTACCACCTTTGCCGCGTACTTGTACCACGGCTGCGAAATTCCCGCCTCTATCGCGATTCTGTTTTTGCAGGACGCGGGCAGAACTTCGTTTTTATACGAGTCGCTCTGGCGTTCGAAGATTTCCATCGAGGGCATAGAGACCACTCTTGTGCCGTCCTCCGCTTCGCCTGCCTTCATTGCCCATTGCAGTTCCGAGCCGGTGGCGATTACGATTTTCTTCAATTCGCCCTTTTCCTTTTTAGCCACGTACGCGCCTTTGAGCGTGCCGAGGCGTTTTGTCTGGGCGGGAATCGAAGTTTGCAGGGGCAGGTTTTGGCGCGAGAGTATGAGGGCGGTCGGGCCGTCGTTGCGAGAAATCGCCGCAGCCCACGCCGCCGCGCATTCCTCCGAATCCGCGGGGCGGATTACGTCGAGGCGCGGTATGCAGCGCAGGATTGAGACCATTTCGACGGGCTGGTGGGTAGGCCCGTCCATTCCCACGCCGATTGAGTCGTGCGTGAAGACGTATTGCATGGGCAGTTTCGACAGCGCGGAGACGCGGATAGAGCCGAGCATGTAGCCCGCGAATGTAAGGAATGTGGCGCAAGACGGCTCGAAAATTCCGCAGTAGGCGATGCCGTTTGAGATTGCGCCCATTGCGTGTTCGCGGATTCCGAACCAGATGTTGCGTCCGGCGCGGTTTTCGGGCGAGAAGTCGCCCATGTCTTTAAGGTAGTTTTTCGTCGAGCCGTAGAGGTCCGCCGCGCCCGTTATCATGTAGGGCAGGGCTTTGGCGAGGTCGTTCATGACTTTGCCGCCCGACGCGCGCGTCGCGCTCTTGTCTTCGGCGGGAAATTCGGGAACGAGTTTGAGAAGCTCCTCCGCCGACGGGCGGTTCGTCTTTTTATTCAGGCACTTGTCGAGCTTGTCGGCAAGGTCGGGGTTTTCCTTCTGCCATTCGACGAACGATTCGTACCACTGTTTGCGCGTTTCGGCGCGGCGTTTTGCGGCTTCGTCGAAGAATTTGTAGGTGGCGTCGCTTACGAAGAATTTTTGTTCGGGCAGTCCCAGACCCTTTCTCGCGGCGTCGGCGAACTTTGCGCCGCCCTCGCCGTGCCCCTTGGCGGAGTTTTCGACTTCGGGGATTCCCTTTGCGATTGTCGTTTTGAAGATTACGAGTTTGGGCTTGTCGGACTGCGAGTCTCTCGCGGCGGCGAGGGCGCGGCGGATTGCATCGATGTCGTGCCCGTCGCACTTGGAGACTTCCCAGCCGTACGATTCGAAGCGCATTGCGGTGTCTTCCGCCATGGTTTTATCCGCCATGGCGTCGAGCGTTACGTCGTTTGAGTCGTACATGAGAACGAGGTTGCCGAGCTTCTGCACGCCCGCTATTGCCGCCGCTTCCGCCGAGATTCCCTCCTGCATGCAGCCGTCGCCCGCAAGGCACCAGACTTTGTGGTCGAACACCTTGAAGTCGGGCGTGTTGAAGCTTGCCGCCGCCATTTTTTCGGAAATCGCCATGCCGACCGCGTTTGCCACGCCCTGTCCGAGCGGGCCGCTTGTTGCTTCGACTCCGACCGTTTCGCCGAATTCGGGGTGTCCGGGGGTCTTCGAGCCTTTTTGGCGGAAGTTTTTGATGTCTTCAATCGAGAGTTCGTATCCCGAAATGTGCAGCCACGAGTACAGGAACATGCTGCCGTGCCCCGCGCTGAGCACGAATTTGTCGCGGTTGAGCCACGAGGGGTTCTTGGGGTCGATTTTCAGTATTTCCCCGAAAAGCACCGCGCCGATTTCCGCGCAGCCGAGCGGCAGGCCCAAGTGCCCCGACGAGCATGCGTTGATTGCGTCTATTGCGAGTCCGCGCGCTTCGTTTGCGGCTTTTTGGAGTATTTCGTTGTTGTTTGTCATAATTCCTGTCTGTTGTTAGGCTTTTATAAAATTGTATCGACGGTTTATCGGTTTTTTCTGAAAATTTCAACTCTTTTATGCGCCCGTTCCGCGCTCCGCGCCCGATTTTTACGCGTAAAATTATTGTTGAAATAGTCGCGCGGATTATGCTAAAACTTCAAACCAGTATGATTAATTTTATAAAATTTAGGCTTTTGCTCGCGGGGGCAATTCTTGCGGCAATGTCGTGCTTTGCAAACGGGGCGGAGAATCCGCAGGGAGAATCGCAGTACAAACTGCGTCCGCTCGACGTTCTGACTATCAAGGTCTTTCAGGAGCCGGATTTGGACACCGTGTATAAAATCAGCCAGAACGGCATGATTGTCCTGCCGCTTGTAAACGCGGTGAAAGTGGCGGGGCTTACCGTTCAGGAGGCTCAAAAGCTCATAAAGCAGCTTTATGAGAAAGACTTTTTGGTCAATGCCGACGTCTCCATTTTCATTTCGGAATACTCGCCGAAGTGCGTTTATGTGGTGGGGCAGGTCAACCGCCCGGGAACGGTCGTGTTCCCGCCCGAAGAGGCAATGACGCTCTCGAAGGCAATCGCGTACTCGAACGGCTTGACGAGGCTCGCCAACCAGCGTTCGGTAATAGTAAAACGCCTGCTTCCCAGCGGCGAACTCAAAGTTTTCGACATCGACTTCCGCGCAATCCTCAACAACGAAAAAGTGCGTGACTTCCCCGTGCTTGAAGGCGACACAATCGAAGTGCCCGAAGCCATGTTCTAAGGCGCGTTTTCAACTTTTCTAAAACACAGACTTTTTTTCATATGGAAGACAACGAACAGAATCCGAAGGCGTCGGCAAACCCGAACGCCCCGCAGACAAAAACCGTCAAAAAGAAGAAGGTAGTGGTCGGCTACGGCTACGGAAACGGCGGTTATGGCGGCTACGGCGGCTATGGCAACGGAGGCTACGGCGGCT
>DHMA01000051.1:5049-7671 GCA_002405555.1 Opitutia bacterium UBA4654 | reverse complement strand
GGAAGCCGAGCTTCCCGTGCCCGACACCTTGATTTTGTCGTCGGCGAAGCGCGACGTGAGGTTCGCCGTGAAGAAAATCGCGTTGTTTCTGAAATTTTCGACCGTGATTGACTGCTTTGTTGTGGAGTCGATGAGTCTCGAATTGTTGGTCGTAATGTCCGCAATAATCAGCCTTGCCGACGAATCGGATATTGCGAAGCGCAGGTCGGAATTTTTGTTTTTTTCGAAAACCACGTTTCTGATTCTCTGCGGCGCGCCGAGTTCGATTGTAAATACGCCGCAGTCGTTGTTCATAAGCATTGAAACGTCGGTATTGTAAGAGACAACGCCCTTTGTGTTTACCGAGTTGCCCAATGCCCACGGGGCGTTGAGGACAAGCTTGGGGTTTGCGCCCTTTACGCCGCGCTCTTGAATGCCGCCGTCCAAAATAAGCGAGCCTTTTTCGGCTTGGTCGGACACCGTGAGAGTGCCGCTTTTGATTCTTAGCGAAGTTTTTGTGTTGAGTTTCAGCGAGCCGTTTACGGTGAAGTCCGCATTAGAGAATGTAACGACGGTGCTTCTCATTTTGATGTCCAGCACGCCGTCGATTGTGCCCTTTGCCAACGACGGCACTTCCGCCGAATTTCGCGCCACGACCGAAGTGAGCGTGAGGGTCTGCCCCTCATTTACAATCAGTTCTCCTGGGGCTTTGAGCAGTTCGCCGCTGACGTTCTTTTTCAGTTCCCACGAAGCGTCAACCGTAAACGTTTTGCCGTCGGGAATTGCCCAGTATTCGGAATATGAAGTTATGGGGTCGAGCAATTTGGGCGAGGGATAACCCGAAAGCGAGCCTTCCAAGTTTCTGACGGCGAATGCCGACGAAGCCGCAAGAGCCGCGGCGAAAATGGGAATCAATTTTTTCATGGGATACAAGGGATATATAAATATTCTTTTTTATAACCAGTTAAAAGCACTGCGCGGAAATGTCAAAGGATTTTTGAGCATTGGAACGCGCAAAAGCCGCAAAAAAAAAAGCGCGTCGTGCCGACGCGCCCGAATGCCTAAATTTGTTTTTTAAGTTCGCGCCCCACCCCGCGTGAATTTGCGGAGGTTTGCGAACCGCGCCCGTTTCGGGAGCAACGCAGTTTATATTCGCCGCCCCGCTTGGATTTGCGGGAATCCGCAAAGCTAAATTCCGTTTGCCGAAACCGCCCCGACCGCGTGCGAGAGCCTTGCGACGGCAATCGCAAGCGACGACCGCGCGTTGACGTTCGACTGCCTTGCCGACGCCAGACGGGTCTGCGCGTTCAGCAGGTCGGTGATTGAGTTTACGCCGTTTGCGAAGCCGATTTTCGTTGCCTCGTACGCCTCCGACGCCGCCTCAACGCTCGCCTCCGAGCTTGCAATCTGTTTGAGCGAGCTTTGGTAGACGTGGTAATAAGCCCAGATGTCGGAAATAATCGAAATTTCCTCCGCTTTAAGCTGTTGCGCCTGAGCGCGTTCGGCGGCTTTTGCGCCGATAAGCTCGTACTTGCGGGCAAAGCCCTCGAAAATGCTCCAGCTTGCGGCAAGCCCGAACTGGTACTGGTAGGCGTCCTCGCGCGGGGTCTCGGTGTACCACATGTACGACGCGCTGCCCTGCGCGTTCAGTTGGGGCAGGAAGTCGCGCTTGGCGGTTTTGACGTCGCTTTGCGTTTTGCGCAACTTGGCGTAGCCCGCCAGCAGCGACTGCCTCGACCTCATTGCCTGCGCGACAAGCTCGTCTATCTTCTTTTCGGACGCCGCGGGAATATTGACGCTCTCCGAAATATTGCGTAGGTCGGCGGCGTTGACGCCCATTGCGTTTGCGAGGTTTGCGCGGGCGGTTTCCACGTCGGACTTTTTGCTTTCGAGCGTGAATTCCGCGGTTCTAAGAGAAGCCAGCGCGTTCAGCATGTCCTGCTTGTTGCCGACGCCGTCGCGCAGTTTGCGGTCTGCCGATTCGTACGAAGTTTTCGAATCCTCCACGTCGAGCTGCGCCGCCTTGACGCTTCCCAAAGCCGCGTAGTACTGGAAGAACGCAACGTTTACGTTAAGGAACACGTCCTGCAAAGCCTGATTGTACTCGAAGTTCGCCGCGCGGAGAGCCTCGCGGGCGGATTCGACCTGCGCCTCGCGCTTACCGAAGTCGAACAGCAGCCAGCTTATCTGCGCCGACGGCCCGTAGGCGGTTTCGTAGTACGCGCCGACGGGCACGAGGCTTGCCGCGCTCGTCTTTGTTTTGTCGCGGTATACCTGCGCCCCGACCGAAACCTGCGGGTAGTACGACGCCTCCGCCTTGCCCTGCGCCGCCGCGTACTGCTTTGCCTGAAACCAGTACATGCGGGTTGTGGGGTTGTTTTCGAGGGCGATGTCGATGAGTTCGGGAAGCGTAAGTTCGCAGCCGACAAGCAATTTCTCGGAGGGAGTCAGGTTGCGCGGCGCGGCTTTTTGCGCGCCGTCCGCCGACGTCGCCCCGCCCTTTTGCGCCTTTTCCGAAGCGTCTTCCGACTTCTCTATTTTGTCGGTTTTTATCTGCGACGGCTTGTAGTATTCGGAGGGCATTGCGTCTTTCGGCGCTTTCCAATAGACGGACGGCGTTTCGGCGACCTCCCTGTCAACATT
>DHMA01000051.1:0-4999 GCA_002405555.1 Opitutia bacterium UBA4654 | reverse complement strand
GGTCAACATTCACGCAACCGCACGCGAAAGCCGCGGCGGAGACTGCGGAAAATGCCAGAATTTTGTTTTTCATAAAATCAGTCCTCGTTTGAATATGAGATGTGTCCGCGGGCGAAGAACGGAATTTTGTCGAGAACGCCGCGCTGGAACTTGTCGAACCACAGATATATAACGGGGGTTACATAGAGGGTAATCAGCTGCGAGAATATCAGCCCGCCGACCACGACCACCCCGAGCGGAATGCGGCTTTCGGCGTCCGCCTTGCCCCAGCCGAGCGCAATCGGGAGCATGCCCATGAGCGCGGCGAACGACGTCATGATAATCGGGCGGAAGCGTTCCATGCATGCTTCGTGGACTGCGTCGCGCGGGCTCATGCCGCCCGCCTCGCGCATAATTGCAAAGTCGATCATCATGATGCCGTTTTTCTTTACAATGCCCATGAGCATGAAAATGCCGATTGCCGAGTAAATCGAAAGCTCCATGTCGAACAGCCAGAGGCTCGCCAAGCCGCCCACGACCGCAATCGGCAGCGCCGAAAGCACCGTCCACGGGTGGACGTAGCTCTCGTAGAGAATGCCCAAGATGACGTACATCACGAACACCGCAACCCCGATGAGAACCATGAGGCTGCGCATTGTCTGCTGGAATGTGACCGCCTCGCCGATGAACATGCCGTTCACGCCGTCGGGCAGGATTTTCGGGGCTTCGGCGTTCACCCAGTTCACGACGTCGCCGATTGCGACGCCGTCGGTGAGGTCGAAGAAGAATGTGACCGACGGGAAGTTGTTGAGGTGGTTGATTGCAATAGGCGCAAGGATAAGTTCGCTCGTTGAAACCGCGCCGAAGGGAATGAGGTTTGAGAGCGTGTAGGCGGGGTTCGGCTCTTCGCCGCCGCCCGTGAGCGTCTTTACGGGATAGCCGCCCGTAAGGTACTGGTCTATCGAGAAGTTCAGGTCGTCGAGGCTGTCCTGAAAACCGTCGTCGGCGCGAATGTCCTGCATGATTGACCAATACTGCTGGAACGGCGATTTAATCAGATAGAAGAACGACTTTGCGAAAGACTGCCTGAACACTTCCGAGTACGAATTTACCGACAAGCCCACCATCGCCGCCTTGTCGCGGTAGGGTTTGAGGGTGATTTGCGGGTTGTCCAAGTACAAGTCTTTCTGAAGGTTCGAGAAGAACGCGCCGCGCTTCGACGACAGGAATTGCTCGAACTTCTCCGCGGCTTCGTAGAGTTTCTCCTGATTCATCGAGGTTATTGCGTACGCGTATTTGCCCTGCTGGGTGCTTGTTGCGCCCGTCGAAATGTTGAGCGTGGGTTCGGGAGCGAACGCCGAAACGACACCGGGGAGCATTGCGATGCGCCCGTTGATTTCGTCGGCTACCTCCGCAATCGGCTTGCGCTTGTCTTTGTCCTCCAAAACTATGTAGCCGAAGCCCATGTTCTGGTTGATGAACGCCGAGACGCCCGAAACCATGACGAAATTCTTGACCGCGGGGTTCGACGAAACTATGTCCGAAATCCTCTCCTGCATTTTGCCGATTTCCTTCGGCGAAGTCTTTGTGTTCATGATGAACACGCCCTGCATGAAGCCGCTGTCGCCCGTCGGGAAGAAAATCTGCGGGAGCGCGGAGGCAAAGTAGAACACGCCGTAGAGACACGCGCCCATAATGGCGAGCGTCAGCACGTTCTGGCGCAGCATCCACGAGAGCGACGGCGAGTAGAAGCGCAGGAACGCCGCCTCCAACTTGTGCGCCACGCGCTCGACGGGAGTTTTGTCGGCGTAGTCTTTTGTGCGTTTTTGGAGCACGCGCGAGCACAGCATCGGCGTAAGCGTAAGGCTCACCACGCCCGACATGAGCGTAGCCACTATAATCGTTACCGAAAATTCCTTGAAGACGCGCCCCATGATTCCGCTCATGAACGCAAGCGGAATGAAAACCGCCGCCAGCGAAAGCGTCATACTGAGAATTGTGAACGAAATTTCCGAAGCCGACTTGAACGTCGCGACCCTCGGCGTTTCGCCGAAGTCCTCCATTCTGCGGACGGTGTTTTCGAGGAACACGATTGCGTCGTCCACAAGGAAGCCGATTGCCATCGTGATTCCCATAAGCGAAAGGTTGTTTATAGAGAACCCGAAAGCGTACATGAAAATGAACGTAAGCAGAATCGAGAACGGCAACGCCACGGTCGGAATGAGCGTGTCGCGGAAGCGTCCGAGGAACATGAAGATGACGAACACTACGAGCACGAACGCAATCATCAGCGTTTCCTTTACGTCGTTGATGTTGTCGATAATGAGCTTGGAGCCGTCGTAGAATTCGTATAGCTTGATTGATTCGGGAAGTTCGGTCTTGAACTTTTCCATCATCTTTTTGATGCCCGCAACGGTGGTCACGGCGTTGCCGTCGGCGCGTTTTCTGATGCCCATTGCGATTGAGTCCGTAGCGGAGGTCGCGGGGGCGGCGCGGTTGAAGAACGAGATGTTGAGGGTGTCGAACTGGATTGAATCAAGAGCCTTGGCGATGTCGCGCAGGTAAATCGGCGAGCCGTCCTTGAAGCCGACAACGAGCGATTCGTAGTCGGCGGCGGTCGAAAGCTGGGTATCGGGAAAGAGGACGTACTGGGTCGTCGGGCCGTTGAGGTTGCCCGCGCCAATCATGTTCGTCGAGCGCGAAAGCGCGGCGGAGAGGTCCGACATCGTGTAGCCCAAATTGTAGAGCTTCTTTGCGTCTACCTCGATTCTCACCGCGCGGGGGGCGGCGTAAATATCGACTTTCGACACGCCCTCCACCATGTTGAGCTGCTGGGCTACCTGCGAATACGCGTAGTCGTACATTTCGCCCGCGGTCATGCCGTCGCTTGTAACGGAAATGATGTAAATGGGCATGTCGTTGGGGTTGTCCTTCGTGAACGAAGGCGGCGAAGGCAGGTCGGCGGGGAGGTTGCCCATGGCGCGCTGGATTGCGCTCTGGACGTCGGTCGCCGCGGCGTCGATGTTTTTGCTGAGCGCAAATTGCAGCACTATGCTTGTAGAGCCCATGCTGTTGCGGCTTGTAATCATCTCGATGCCCGGAATCTGCATGAACTGCTGTTCGAGCGGAGAGGCGATGTTCGCGCCCATAATGGTCGGGTCCGCGCCGGGGTAGCTGACGCTTACCTGAATTACGGGGTAGTCCACGCCTGGGAGCGCGTTTACGGGCATCTGCTTGTAGCAGAATATGCCGAAGAACGCGGCGGCAACGGAAAGCAAAACCGTCATTACGGGACGGTTTATGAAGAGGTCGGAAATCGATTTGCCGCCCGATTTCGTCGCTTGGGGGTTTGTGTCGTCGGACATGTCGAAATCTCCCGATTATTTGCCCTGCTGTTTTGCGGCGGACTTCATCATTTCGGCTCTGAGAGCGTCGGCAATCTGCGCCGATTCCGCCATGAATTTGCCTACGGCTTCGGGCGTCGTGAGCGGCTTGCCGTCCGCGCCGATTACGACGCCGTCGGGAGTCGCGCTATATACGAAAGGACCGGCCTGAAGCCTGAGCTGGCTGACTTCCCGCACGACCAAATCGCCCGCCTTGACGCCCTTTACGAGCCTCAAAGTCTTGTTGTCGTAAAGCTGTCCCTTTTCGACCTGAACGAGCTTGACGATGTAGACGCCGCCCTTGTAGGGGGTCGCCACATAGACGTACGCGCCGAGCTTGTTTGTCTGCACGCAGATGTCGGGGATAAGCACGCCGTCGGATTTCTCCAAGTCGAACAGCACCCTGACCGACTGGTTCGGCCAGAAAAGCCCGTCGGCGTTGGGGAGCGTGCCGCGCAGAATGGCGGTTCCCGTTTCGTAGCGCATTTTGTTGAGCACAACGTTGACCTCCGCCTTGCGCGAGAGGTTAGCCTTGTCGTCCTCAATAAAGGAAACCGTAATGCCGAGCTTGCCGCCCGACGCCGCCATCAGCTTGCGGACTTCGTGGAGGCGTTGCGAGGGAATGACGAAGTCCACAAAAAGTTCGTCCACCTTTTCGATTGTCGTGATAATCGAAGAGCCCGCCGCAACGACGTTGCCCGCGTCGATGTTGAAAAGCCCCGCCTTGCCGTCCGTGGGCGCTGCGACGTCGCACCAGCCGAGGTTGATTTTCGCGGTTTCGAGAGCCGCCTCGCATGCCTCTACCTGCCCCTTGTCGACTTCGACTTTCGCGACGAGAGTGTCGAAAGTTTGCTTGTCAACATAGTTGTCTTTTGCGAGGGTGCGGTTGCGCTCCACCTGTAATTGGTCTATTTTAAGCTGGGCTTTCGCCTGCGCAAGGTTGCCCTCCGCCTGCTTGACGGCGGCGGCAAACGGACGCTTGTCTATCACCGCGAGAATGTCGCCCTTTTTAACAAGGTCGCCCTGCTTGAACCTGATTTCGGAAATCTGCCCCGAAACCTGCGCCACCACGTTTACGCTGCTGCGCGAAGCGGTCGTGCCGAGCGTCGAAATGTAGGCGGGCACTTGGCGTCCCTCCGCCTTGACGAGAATTGCGGGAGTCGGGGGAATCGACTGTTTTTTTACTTCCTTTTTTGCGCACGCGCAAAGGGCGAGCGCCGACAGGGTAATTATCAATGCTTTCTTCATAAATGCTCTTTCCGCCGCGTGTTCACGGAACAACGCGGCATTAAAAAAGGGACAAGGATTCTCCAAATTTCCGAAGAGTCAACATAATATTCAAATACCCCAATCGGAAAAAACGTGCCGCACAAAATTCAAATGCGCTGTAAATAAATCTTGACCCATTCGAGCGCAAGCAGGGCGGCGGCTATGTAGAACGTATTTACGCACCCGATTTTTCGGGGGAGCGACGCAAGAAATTTCAGGTTGCCTACAAAAAATTCGCGCGCGGAAAGTTCGTTTTTCCACGAAGAATCCTCCGCAAACGGAACTTTCAGAAAGACATGCCGCGCCGCAAGGAAGAACAGCGCAAATTTCGCAAGCCGCTCCGCGGGCACTACGGCGTCGAGATGCGT
>DHMA01000145.1 GCA_002405555.1 Opitutia bacterium UBA4654 | reverse complement strand
GTGCCGCAAGTTGAAGAAAATGCAAGCCGCCCCCACTGCGGAACAAGGCGGATTCGGAACGCGGCTTGCGGCGGAACTCGAATTCTCCCAATAATGTCGATAAATAAGTGTTGAAGCTTTCGAAAAAATCGGAAGTATGTATGGCAATAATATGAACGACTCCGACACAGGCATTCATCGGGAAAAATACGGCGGCGACGTCGGTATTGTCGAATGCGCCGACTTCTTTTGCGACACCCCGCTCGACTTCGAGCTGGGCGGCCGCCTCGACTCGTTCAACGTCCGCTACGAAACCTACGGCAGACTCAACGAGGACAAGTCGAACGCGATTCTCGTGTGCCACGCGCTCACGGGAGACCACCACTGCGCGGGCGTCTATTCGCTGCTCGACAGAAAATCGGGCTGGTGGAACAACATCATAGGTCCCGAAAAACCGCTCGACACAAACAAATATTTCATAATCTGCTCGAACTGCATAGGCGGCTGCCGCGGCACGACGGGGCCGTCGTCCGTAAACCCCAAAACGGGCGAACGCTACAACCTCACATTCCCCGCAATCACAATCCGCGACATGGTCGCGGTGGAGGAGCGGCTTGTGTCGCACTTGGGCATAAAAAAGCTCGCAATGATTATCGGCGGCTCGATGGGCGGCATGCAAACGCTCCAATGGGCGATTGACTTCCCCGACCGCATGGAAAAAATCTGCGCCCTCGCAACGACATCGCGCCAAAACGCGCAGGCGATAGCCTTCAACGAAGTCGGACGCTCGGCGATTATGCAGGACCCCGTCTGGAACGGCGGCAACTACGAGCTTGCCCGCGTGCCCAGCGTCGGGCTTGGAATCGCCCGCATGATGGCGCACATCACCTACCTTTCCGACAAGGGGCTTGACGACAAATTCGGGCGCGAGCACAAAAAAATCGCGGGCGACGAAATTTTCAAGCCGTCTTTCGAGATAGAAAACTACCTGCACTATCAGGGGCAGAGCTTCGTCAACAGATTCGACGCAAACACATACCTCTACTTCACCCGCGCCCTCGACCTCTTCGACCTGCGCACGAACGGCGGAAGCTTGGAGGCGGCGTTTAAAAACGTCGAGGCGCGGACGCTCGTTGTGGGCTTCACGTCCGACTGGCTCTTCCCGCCGAAACAGAACCGCGAGATAGTCAAGGCATTGCTGCGCATAGGCAAAACGGCGTCCTACGCGGAAATCAAGAGCGACTTGGGGCACGACTCGTTCCTGATTCACTCGCCCAAACTTTACAACTTGGTGGAATCGTTTTTGAATGTCGGAGAATAAGAACACAAAATCGCTCTCGAAGCGCAAGATAGAGCTTAAAGCAATCGGCGAATGGATTGCCGACGGCGAACGCGTGCTCGACCTCGGCTGCGGCAGGGGAATTCTGCTGAGCGAACTTGCGCGGAAAAAGAACATCTACGGCGTCGGGGTCGATTCGGATTTCGACAAAATCTCGCGCGCAATTAAGCGCGGCGTCAACGCCTACCACGGAGACATAATGGACTTGCTCTCCGCCTTTGACGACGACTCTTTCGACTGGATTATCTGCTCGCGCACGCTCCCCGAACTCGAAAACGCGAGGGAAGTAGTGTTCGAGGCGCTGAGGGTTGGCAGGCGCGTCGCCGTGGGCTTCGTCAACCACGCCTACTGGCGGAACAGGCTCTGCATGGCGCTCACAGGCTCGCGCATAGTAAACGACGTCTTCCCCGAAAGGTGGGACACCGCCCGCCCCATGAACCCCATTTCCATAAATTCGTTTAAGGAGTTCTGCAAAGAAAACGATATTACCATTGCGCGTTCCCACTTTCTGCGAGGAGACTGGGAGACGCCCTGCGCTATCCTGCCGAACCTGCTGGCGGGCTACGCGATATTCGAAATTTTAAAAGACAAAAAACAATGAACGAAAAAGAATGCGAAACAAAAAACGACGGGCAGAAAAACCCGCTCGCCAACGAAATCAACAAGCGCTTTCTTGAAGAGCGCAAAATATTCCTTTGGGACGAAGTCAGCGACGAAAGCTCGGCGGACATAGTGCGCAAGCTGCTCTACCTCGACATGCTCGACCACGAAAAGGAAATCACCCTCTACATGAGCACCCCCGGCGGCTCAATCAGCGCGGGCATGGCGGTATACGACACCATGAAACTCATCAAAGCGCCCGTCAAGGTGGTGGTCGTGGGAATCGCAATGAGCATGGGCTCGATACTGCTTTCCGCAGCCCCCAAAGGCAGACGCTTCCTCTTCCCCAGCGCGCGCGTGATGATTCACCAGCCGCTGATTATGGGAGAAATGAGCGGAACGGCGGTGGACATGCACATTCAGGCGATGGAGCTTGAACGCATGCGCGAAGAGCTGAATAAAATCCTCGCCGAAGCGTCGGGACAGCCGCTCGAAAAAATCGCCGCCGACACCGACCGCGACTTCTTCATGACCGCGCAGGAAGCCGTTGACTACGGACTCGCCGACGGAATCATAACCGAACTCTAAAACAGAAAAAGAAAAGACACCGCAATGAAAAAGACAACCGCAATTCTGGCAATCGTCCTCGCCGCAGTCTGCGCGAACGCCGAAAAGAAAGTAGTGGCGTTCGCCTCGATACCGCAGGCGGCGCAACAGTTCGCGAACGCAAACTTCAAGGGCAAACAGCTCGCGTCGACGCAGGTCGATACAATGCTCTTCGGCGCAATCACCGAGGGCTATAACATCGTCTATACCGACGGCACGGAAATCGAATTCGACGCAAACGGCAACTGGAAGGAAATCAAGGCGAAGACATCGGCAGTTCCCGCCGACCTCGTGCCCGAAAAAATCAGGCAGTACGTCAAGGAAAACTTCAAGGGACTGCCGATTGTAAAGATTGAAAAAGACGCAAAGGGCTACGAAATCGAGCTGTCGAACGGCAGGGGGCTTAAATTCGACCCCAACTTCATCTTCATCGGCTTGGATTAGTCCGAACACGGCAACAAACCGAACTCAGGCGCGTCCCCCCGACGCGCCTTTTTTGCGCCCGCGCAAACCCGAAGCCCGACGCATGCAAAAAACGCAAACCGTAGACGTAGCGGGCGGCGACGCATACCGCTTCGCCGCCCGACATGCCCGCCGCATGGACGCAAAAAAACACGGGGTGTTGCGCCCCGTGTTTTGAAGTCAGACAGCCGAAAACTACTCGGCAAGTAGCCAGACTGATTCGTCGTCTCCGTCAATTTCCGACATCAAGTCCGCCAAGCCGATGCCATCTGAGGAAAGCGCGGAAACGGAATCGGGGAAACTCAACTCATAAGACCAAATAGCGCTCTCATAATACGGTGCGCCTTCGTATTTAAACTCAAAGAACGTAAACATGGCGTCCCCGCTTTCCGTACTGAGCATTAATTGCTCGTACTTCCAGTTTTGATTAGGTCCGACGGTTTTCGGAAAATTAAGAGAGAGCAAACCGATTGTTTCTGACTTTACCGCATATGTGAATGTACCCCAAGCAGCCTCTTTACCGCTGTTTACGCAAACACACTGCTTCTTTTTTATATCGGTAAATTCAATATAAGAAGATGTACTGCCATTTGCATATAAGCGCATTCCGTCTGTAAACTCTTTTGCAGGCAAGGCGGGCAGAAGAGATTCGAACGACTTAAAATGCCCGACATACTCGCGGTCTTTGTCTTCAAGAGTATATCCCGATTCAAAATCATAATAGATTGTTGCGTTTTTCAGCGACAACTTTTGCTCTACTTCGCCAATGCGGTAGGGAATCGTGAACGAAATCGTCGCTTTTACCGGCGATATGCGTTTGAACGAGTATGTCGAATTTTTCTTATACTCTCCGCGTCTTCCTATCACGCGCATGTTCGATTTGTCGAGGAACGCAGCGTAGTATTTTTCGAACTCGCCTCTGTTAACAATAGCGAACAGCCCCGCCAAAGTTTCGG
The DNA here is from genome assembly GCA_002405555.1 of Opitutia bacterium UBA4654. Classification (GTDB taxonomy): domain Bacteria; phylum Verrucomicrobiota; class Verrucomicrobiia; order Opitutales; family Intestinicryptomonadaceae; genus Merdousia. The sequence goes on along the minus strand of DHMA01000145.1, from coordinate 3,279 downwards.
GCACGGGCGCGCGAGGGAGCGCAACAATAAAGTGCTTGTAATCCGACGAAACCCCCATGCCAAATTTGTTGGAAACTTCGCACTTGAAGACAACTGTACGACCGCCTTTTTCGTTGTTTTTGTATTTGTTGGCGGGAATTTTGCAGACTTTCGCAGTGCCACCGCGAATCGGCGTGAAAGTCGCGCCGCCGTCGAAAGATTCGTACCACTGGTATTTCAGCCCGCTACCCTCGGCGTCAACGCGCAGCTCAAAGGGATAGTCGTAGTAAACGAACGCGGAGGATTCCTTATACGCGCCGAGCTGGAAAGCCAGTATGTTTTTGATTTTCGCGGCGTCGCGCACGGTAAGAGTTGCGGGCGCGCTTACGGCAATAGCGCCGATTTCGTCGCCGAACTGGTCGCGGCTCTGAACCCTACAACGGATTTTCAGCGCGCCGACCTTGGAGGCGTCAAGCTCGAACTTATTGGAATCGCCTTTCAGAAGCTCTGTCCAAGTTTTACCGTCTGTGCTCGACTCCCAAATGTATAAGAGGTTGCTGCCCGTTGCCGTGCATTCAAAGACCGCCTTGTTGCCCTCGATTGTCTGGACTGCGCGGGGCGGCTTCGTGATTTTCGCCGCAGAAAGAACGCCCAAAACGGCGATATCGGAAACCGCGGGATTCTTTGCGTTTGCCGCGTTCGAAACGAGGCAGCGGAATTTTGCGCCGTCGAGCTTTGCGGCGGGTTTGTTTATTGTAAGCGTCTGTTTTGTGCCGGCGCTCTTCCAATTCTTTTCCACGGTATAATCGAGGGACGCGTCGCAACGCTGCCACTTGTAGGTAAGCTTTGCGCCGCTCTTCGGGGTTGCCTGCACGGTAAATTCGGCAACGTCGGTATTCGCGCAAATAAGGTGCGAAGGCTGTTTCATGATTTTTGCGGGCTCCGCCTTTTCCGCCTTGAAATTCGACGACATAACCGAACCCGCGGCATTGGAAGCTATAACCATATATTGCTTTTTGAAATCGTCTCCCGAGAGGCGGGGCGTTGTGTATGTTGCGGCAGTCGCGCGGGCGATGGGCATCCACGAACCCGATTCGGAAACATACCACTGGTATTTAAACGGGGCAACCCCTTCGGCTTTGACGGCGAACTTCGCCTTGCAGTCGGCGTCCTTAATGGCTTTGTCGGCGCCGTCGAAGACGTATTGCTCATAGCCGTCGGCAGATTTCACTTTTGTCAACGGACACATCGTCGCGGTGATTATGCCCGACACAACTTTCGTCTTGCCGTCGCTAATTTCGCACTTGAATTTTGTAGTACCCTCTACGCCGCTCAGGAAATATTTTATAACCTTTACGTCGCCCTCAACGCTTACGGTTTCGGAAACGGAAAATTCGACGGATTCCTTTGCAAAATACCAAGTTTTTCCGTTGTCGGACGCATACAGGGCGGGCTCGAACGAATCGGCATATTTTGCGCGGATTTCGAAGTCGATGTCCTTTCCTTCGAACGCGGATATTTTCTGCGCGCCGCGCGGCGACACTATTTGGGGCTTTGCGGCGGCGGCATACGCGCCGACGGCAAAGATTTGCGCAAGCGCAATCAGCATTATTGTGTATAGTTTTTTCATAACGGTAATATTAGGGTTGCTCTTGTTGTTCTAAATACAAATACAAAAAAAAGCGTGAATCGTCAAGGTTTTTGTTGTCTAAATTGAATATTGCCGATTTTCGCTGGCGAAAACTACGAAAAATCCTCCCCGCCAACAAAAACAGCATTGAAAACGCGGAAGTTGCGCAAAAATTGAAAAAAAAATCCTCGACAAGCAGTAAAAATGCGCGGGTACGCCGATTTTCGCTGGCGGAATGAATGCGTTTATGCAAGATTTTATAAAAATTACAAACGAGACAGGCAGGGATTTAATTGTTTTGGTCAAATACTGAGTCGACAAATTCGCGCGTCGCCAAAATTTTGGGCGTTTTGGCGGCGACTTTGTTTGTCCTGATTGCGTACGCAAACCTCAACGACATTTTTTGCATGCATTTTTACGATTCCGAAAATCCCGTTTGGACTGCCGAAGCCTGCGGGTGGGAAAGGACTTCAAAAACAAAATATACAATAATCTGCGCCGCCCATGCCGCCTTTTTCATTTTTGCGGCAACCGCCCCGCTATTTATAAAAAACAGGCGGGCGGTTAATTTGATAAGTTTTTTTGCTGCGCTCTACATTTTTGCCCAAATAATTTATTTTAACATCTAAGCCGCCGCCCGCCATGCCCGCCGAAATATGCGGGCGCAAAAAAACCGCAGTGAATGCGGGAAAAAGTGCGGAAAGTTGTGTTGGGCGACGCTGAAATATGCTGACGAATGGGAAGGAGCGAGAAGTCGCGCGGAATAAAAGAAAGGGTAAAAGAATTGGCGCAGGGGTTGGAAAATGTGCGCAGGGGTTGCGGAGAGTTGCGCGGAAACATTGCGCGGGTTGCGGAGGAAAAAATGCGGGGACGCGACGGAGAAAAAAATCAAACGCCTGCGTTTCCGTGCGTAATTTGCCGCATTGCCTCGTATGCGGCGATTCCCGCGGAGGTCGAAAGGTTCAGCGAGCGCAGTTTGGGCGCGAACTGCGGAATTTTCAGGCGGCGTCCGTCGAGGTCGTCGTGGACGCGCTGCGGGCAGCCGCAATCCTCCGCGCCGAACAGAAGCCCGTCGCCGTGTTCGAATTTCGCGTCCCAAAGGCATTTGTCGCCCTTTGTCGTAAAAAGCCAGATGCGCGACAAATCGGGCGCGAGCGGCGACGCCTTGAAGCTCTCCCAGTCTTTGTGGTGCACAACGTCAAGCTCGTACCAATAATCCATGCCGCTGCGCTTCAATTTGGAGTCAGTAATGATGAAGCCGAGCGGGTGTATCAGGTGCAGGCGCGCGCCGATTATCGAGCACATTCTGCCGATATTTCCCGTGTTTTGCGGAATTTTCGGGTTGTGCAATATTATATGGACGGGCGGATTTTCGCTTTTCATCGGCGTTTGAAGTTCGACATCGCCCGCCGCGCTTCCTTTTGCGCCTCGTTTTTCTTGATTGCCTCGCGCTTGTCGTAGAGTTTTTTGCCCGTGCAGACCGCTATCAGCACCTTTGCGAGCGACTTTTTGAAATAGATTTTAAGCGGAATTATCGCGGTTCCCCCCGAATCGGTCGCCGACTTCAATTTGAGAATCTCCTTTTTGTGGAGGAGCAGTTTGCGCGGGCGGGTCGGGTTGTGGTTGTTGATGTTACCGAAATCGTATTCGGAAATATGGGCGTTGTAGAC
>DHMA01000228.1:2040-5572 GCA_002405555.1 Opitutia bacterium UBA4654 | reverse complement strand
AGATTCCGATGACCGTACAGTACACGTTCGAAGACGGGCGCAAGATTCTCGACCGCATAAAAAAGTCGGGCATGGACGACGTCGAATTCTGCTTTGTCGGCTGGCAGAAAGGCGGGCACGACGGCCCCTACCCCGACCTCTTCCCGATTCCCCAAGAGCTTGGCGGCGAAAAGGGCATGGTTGAAACAATCGATTTCGGCAAAAAACTCGGCTTCCAAATGACCCTGCACGGCAACAACCACGACGCCGTACAGTCGGCTTCGCGCTACAACAAGCTGGACGTCGCTTGGGACGAAAAGGGCAACGAATTCAAATACACCGTGCTCCCGGGGGGGCAGGTCTATTTCACCTGCTTTCAGGTCGTCCACGACAGATGGCTCGACGAAGACATCGCGGGCATAAAGCGCTTGGGAATCGACGGCGTAATGCATGTAGACGTAACTACGGCGCGCACGCCGACGCCCTGCAACAACCCCCTCCACCCCAACAACAGAAAGGAAATGGCGGAGTGGCAGCGCAGGGTCTCGCAAAAATATATCGAAGCTTTCGGCGGATTCAGCAGCGAGGGCGGCATAGACCACATCGCGGGGGCTACCGACTACGCGCTGTATGTCGATTGGGTCGGCGGCGATTTCAGAAACCCGAAGTTCGTCAAAACCTCCGTTCCGCTCTGGCAGGTTGTCTACCACGGCATAATCATGAGCGGCGGGCCGTTCTACGCCACAATAGACGCGTCCTACCCGCACAACACGGAGAAGTTTTCCGACAGCAACGAGTCTTTCAACTACCTCGGCTCGACCGAAAACCGCTATCTGAAAATGATTGAATTCGGCGGCAGACCCACGTTCTACTACATAGACTACAACAACGCCGACTTCGCGCCCATGAAACGCGCGTACGACGACTACATGAAACTCCGCCACCTGCAATTCCAGTTCATCGAAGACCACCGCGAAATTGCAAAAGACGTTTTCCTTGTCAAGTACTCGAACGGCGAGGAAGTGCTCTGCAACTACCGCGACGTTCCGTTCGAATACCGCGGCGAGACGGTGGAAGCGAAGTCGTACGGACTTTTCAAGCCGTCGTTTTGGAGCAGGCTTTTCTAAGCGTCGGACGCATTCGGCAAACAAAAAGGACACCGCGGGCGCGGCGTCCTTTTTTGTTTATTGCCGATAAAACGCCGAACCCGCAAAGGCTCGGCGTTGCAAATTTATTTCGCGATTTCGATTCTGTGCGAGCCGCTCGCGACATTCTTTATCACGAGCGAATCTACGGGCTTGCCGTCGAGCTTCGCCTTTGACGCGTCGGCGCAGGGAAGCTCTATCGTGCCCGTGGAGTTCGGCGGAATTGCGATGTCCCACACAAGCCCGTTCGGAGTTTTGCGCCACGAGCTTTCCGCCCTTCCGTTGGGCGTGATGTGGAAAGTTTTTGCGTAGCTTAGCGAAACGCCGTCGAGCTTCGGGGCAAAAACAATGTTCCTGAACGCGGGCGCGGATTCGTCGAGCCACAGACCGCCGATGTATCTGTAAAGCCACTCGCCGATTGCGCCGTACGCGTAGTGGTTGAACGACATGTCGGGCTCGCCCGCCCATGTTTCCCAAATGGTTGTCGCGCCGTTGTCCACGGCGTAGAGCCACGAGGGCATTGTGCGGTTCGTCATCAGCCTGAACGCGATGTCGTTGCGCCCGAAGCGCGAAAGCGTGGGGTTGAGCAGCGGCGTTCCGAGGAAGCCCGTGTTCAGCTGGTAGCCGTCGGCGGCGATTCTTTCGACAAGCTTTGCGAAGCATTTTTCGCGCAGGGAGGCGTCTCTTATTATGTCGTTCGAAAGCGTCATCAGATACGCCGTTTGCGCGTCCGAAACAACCGTGCCGTCGGGCGAGACAAAGCGTTTGACGTATGCGGCGCGGACGTCTTCGGCAAGCTCGGCAAACTTGCGCGAATCCTCCGACTTGCCCAAGACCGCCGCCGTTTTCGAGAGAATGTCGGCGGTGCGGACAAAATACGCCGTGCCGATGAGGTCGTCGGGGGTGTCGGGCGCGTAGCGTTTGCCGTGCATGCGCTTTTTGGGCTTCGGGTTGGGCTGGAGCCAGTCGCCGATTCCCCTGTTGGGAGCGATTAGTCCGTCGGAATTTTTCTGCTGGTAGAGCACCCACTTGACCATGCCGTCGTAGTTGCGCTCCAAGATTTTTTTGTCGCCGTAGAAAAGGTAGACGTCCCACGGCGCGGTGACGCCGCAGTCCGACCAGCCCGGAGTTGCGTACAAATACTTCGGCAGATTCGGCGCAAAGTACGGGTAGATGCCGTCCTCGCCCTGCGCGTCGATTAGGTCGGTCGTCCATTTGACGAAGAACGCGTCGAGGTTCATGTTGTAGAGCGCGGTCGACATGAACACCTGAACGTCGCCCGTGAAGCCCATGCGCTCGTCGCGCTGCGGACAGTCGGTGGGGGTCGAGAAGAAGTTGCTGCGCTGTCCCCACTGGATATTGCTTTGCAGCCGGTTTATGAGGGGGTCGGAACATTCGAAGCCGCCAGCCATTCGCGCGGCGGTGCGGAGCGCAAGCCCCGTGATGTGTTCGGGTTTAAGCTCGAAGTCCGCGGGCAGCCCGCTAAGCTCCAAATATCTGAAACCGTGGTATGTGAAGGCGGGTTCCCAAACAAAGGGCTTGCCGTTCGAAATGTAGACGTCGGTCGATTCCGCCGAGCGGTAGTTTTCGGTGTGGAAAGAGCCGTCGGGCTTCAAAATCTCGGCGCAACGCACCTTGATTGCCGTGCCCGACGGAAGCGACGGAAAGTTCAGGCGTTCTATGCCCGCAAAGTTCTGGCCGAAATCGACAATGAAAACGCCCCCGCCCGTCTTGCGAATCGACACGGGCTTGAAAGTGTCGGTGCAGAGAATAGGCTCGCAGCGGCGCGGCTCGATGAGCGGAGTTTCCGAGCGTTGTTCGACGGCGGGCTTGCGCCAGGAGGAGTCGTCGAAATCTGCGGAAACCCACGCGCCGAACTCGCGGCGGGCGTCGTATTTTTCGCCGTTGTAGATGTCGGCGTCGAGCCTCGCGCCGTAGGAGAATTTCCACGAGGCGTCGCTGAGCAAAGTTTCGCGCGCGCCGTCGGCGTATTCGATTTCGAGCTGTAAAATGAAGTCGGGCTTGTAGCGGTTGAGCGCGGTGCGCCCTTTTAGCTGGTAGCACCACGCCTGAATGCCGCAATACCAGCCGTCGGCAAGCTCGACGCCGATTGCGTTCGCGCCGCGTTTGAGGTTTTCGGAAACGTCGTAGCTTGTGGACTGAACGCGTATCGGGTACTCCGTCCAACCCGTGCACCAGTAGTCGTCGCCGATTTTTTCGGAATTTACATGCGCCTTTGCGATGCCCCTGCACGCAAGGTAGAGACGCGCCTTTTTGACGTCCTTTTTCAGCTCGAAAGTCTTTCTGAAATAGGTCGGCGGAACGTTGCGGTATTTCAGAACGCCCTGACGCTCCTGAAAGTCGAACGCCCTGTCCGCGGGTTGCGGCTCGTCGGACGACGACAGCCA
>DHMA01000228.1:0-1964 GCA_002405555.1 Opitutia bacterium UBA4654 | reverse complement strand
AAGCCCCGCCTCGAAACTGTTGACGGCCGACCACGCGCTCGGCTTGCCGTCGGCGTTCCAGAAGCGGACTTTCCAGTATAGCTTTTCGCGCGACTTCACGCTTCGCGGGAACGGCACTTTTACATTTTGCGCCGATTCAACCTTGCCCGAATCCCACACGACGGATTCCGCCGACATCGACGGTTCGCCCGCAACAACAATCCGATAGGCGGTCTGGCGTTGCCCGTCGCCCGCAGGCAAACGCCACGAAAACGACGGCGATTCAAGCGAATAGCCGAGCGGGTTTTCGAAAAATTCCCCGACAGTCAAATCGGTCGGCGCGGTCGCCGAGAAAACGCCCGACACGCACGACGCGCATGCAAGCGCAAACGCCCCCGCAAAGATTGCATAATATTTCTTCATGTGTATACCTTTTGTTTAACAAAACGGGGCATTCCTCCGCCCCCGTTAATTTGCGTTCAATTCTGCCATGCGCCCCGAACGCGTCAACACATTAATCATACAAATCCTACAAAAACCAAAACCGCTGCGCTATTTTCACGCGCTTCGACAAATTGCGCCCGCATTCCGTTGGCTAAAATATTTTCTTGCGGCGAATGCGGATTTTTAAAATATTCGCCCGCATGGGAAAATCGGAACAACGCGGAGGGAAATACGTCTGGCAATACGGCGGAGACAACGACCTCTTCCGCTGGACGGAACGCTCCACAAACGTGTACCTCGAAGGGTCGCCGCTGTTGATGTCCGATTCTTTCCTGCGACGCGATGCAGGACGGCACATAAAGCGTTCCGAGAAACCGCTCCCAAAATTTTTCGAACGCTGCGGAATCATGCGGATAGGATTTTCGAACAAGGCTCGCGGGTACTGTCAAATGATAAGCAGGCAACGCTTCGCAACATTGTTTGTTGTCGAAAAGGGAAAGCTGATGTTGTCGGGCGGCGGCAAAAAAACCGCGCTCGCGCATGGCGATATTCTGCTTGTGCCGCCCGAAACCGACCTACTCCAAATACGCGCCGAAAAAGCCGACGCCTCGATTTTCTGGGCGCATCTCGCGCCCGACTGGCTCGACGAAAGCCGCGCCGAAATATCCGTAAAAAAGTCCCCGTCCGACGCCGAAACCCTGTTCTCCCTTGCGCATGCCTTCGAATGCGAGCTTTTCCGCGGCAGGCAGTCGCCGTCGCTTCTTGCGAACACCGCGCAGTCGATAACGGAAATCCTGCGCAGAATCGTCTCGGACGCGCCCGACCAAAATGCAAAATCACGCAAAATAGAAGCGGAACTTGCAAAAATCTCGGCGGGGAAATCGCATTTCCGCTCGGCGGAGGCAACGGCAAAATCCCTCGCGGTTTCGCCCGAAGCCCTCGAAAAATTTTGCCGCATGAAATACTCGCTAAGCTTCGCAAAACTTTCGCTCGAACTGCGCCTAAGCGGCGCAATGCAAATGCTCAAAAACGGCGCGGGCGTAGCCGAAACGTCGCAAAAATTCGGCTACGCAAACCAGTACGCATTCTCCCGCGCATTCAAACGCCATTTCGGAATAACCCCGTCGGCGGCGCGGCGCAAAAAGGGTTGAATTTGCGCCGCGCGGGCAAACCCCGCATACCACATCGGCGCGGGCATACCACTTATTTTCATGGCGCAAAACTTCGGAAGCGGATAGACTTTTTTGCGAAGTTTACGCGCATGGAATACGAAATAAACGCCCCCATTTTTTTCAAACGCAACAGGGTTTACCGCCTTTACAGCGGCGGAAAACTCTTCGGAGATTTCTTCGGCGACGAAGCGGTTGACGGGCAATATCCCGAAGAATGGGTTGCCTCCGCGGTGAAATCGATAAAGCCCAACCGCCCGCCGAATGAGGGAATGTCGGTCGTGGAGGGAACGGACATAACGCTTGCCGAACTTATCGAAACACGCGGCGGGGAAATCCTCGGAGGCGCGGGAGATTTCGGAGTGCTTGTAA
>DHMA01000104.1:356-8862 GCA_002405555.1 Opitutia bacterium UBA4654 | reverse complement strand
CCTATTTTTGGGCACAGTGCAGGACAGCCAACGCTTGGACGAAACGTTCCTACCCGCGCGGACACGGCAAAAAAACTTTCGCATCAAACCCGCCCCGCGGACAAACGCTCGGCAAGGCAGGTGAATGGAAATAGAGAAAACTCCGCAGTTCGCATTTTTCCACCCCGCGAAATTGCGCCGCAAAAGAAACGCATTTTGCTGCGTGCCGCGGTTTGTCGATTTGCGCAGACGGCTCGGCATGCCGCAGCATGCTCAGCCCCGTCCCCCGCAACTGCGGAAAAAATCGGAATCAAAAAAAGCCCGCGAACCTTGCGGTTCGCGGACTCGACAGCGTAATTATGATTAGAAGAAATATTTTCGCGAAGCAGTTTTAGCGTTTCTTTTCGGCGGAAATTTCCCAGTGCTTGCCCGCTGCGCCGCAATGGCAACCGCCCTTGCACGCGCCGCCGCACGAGCACCCGCCGTTCGCCGCTTTTTTTATGCTGCGCGAAATCGTCATAATCGCGACATACGCGAGAATTACACCCAAGATAACGGATATTGCAGTTTCCATTTTATTTCCTTTCCTTTGTTATGAAATCAACTTTGTGCCGATGTTAAGCAGCGAACCGATTTGGTACACGATGAGAGTTGCGATGTACGCGAGGCCGAAAAGCCCGAAAGTTTCGACTATCGTGAGTTTCCAAGAGTTCAATTCGCGCTTCATGACGGCGAGTGTCGCCAAGCAGGGAATGGACATCAGCGAGAAGAGCATCATGCAGAAGCCCTGCAAGGGAGTGTAGACTTTTGCGAGCTTTTCGCGGAGAGTGTCGGATTCTTCGTCCGCTTCGCCCTCTGCGTAGAGAATGCCCAGCTGCGATACGAACACTTCCTTTGCGGCGAGAGCGCCGATGCTTGCGGTGGTCAGCTTCCAGTCGAAGCCGATGGGCGCGAACATGGGTTCGAGGAATTTGCCGATTCTGCCCGAAACCGTGTATTCGAGCATTTCCGCGCTCTTTTCGTTTTCGATTGAAGCCACTTCCTCTTCGATTTTCTCTTCCGAAAGCTTCTTCGCCGCGCCCTCTTTCTGCACCTGTTCGACCATTGCGTCGTAGTCCTTCGAGAACACCGTCTTTTCGGGATACGTGTTTGCGATGAACAGGATTATCGAGGTTGCGAGAATGATTGTCCCCGCTTTGTGGAGGTACATTTTACCCCTGTCCCACATGTGGAGCAAAAGGCTCTTCAACGTGGGCATGCGGTACGGAGGCAGCTCCATGAGGTAGACTTCGCCGTCGCCCTTGAAGAGCGTGTTGCGCATGAGCTTTGCCGCAAACAGCGCGACAACCACGCCTATTACGTACATTACCCACATCATCGCCGCCTGATACTGCGCCGCGAAGAACGCGGGAATGACGAGCGCGTAAATCGGAAGGCGCGCGCCGCAGCTCATAAGGGGAAGCACCATGATGGTAGCCTTGCGGTCGTTGTCCGATTCGATACAGCGTGTAGCCATAATCGCCGGAACATTGCAACCGAAGCCGAGAACGAGCGGAACAAACGAACGCCCCTGCAAGCCGAACTTCCTCATGATGCCGTCCATTACGAACGCGGCGCGAGCCATGTAACCTGAATCTTCGAGAATTGCGATTGCAAAAAACAAAAACAGGATATTAGGCAGAAATACAATCACGCCGCCGACACCCCCGATGATACCGTCGGTAACCATCGACCGCCAGAACGGAAGAGTGTCTTCGCTCCAAACCGACTGTACGAATTCGGAAAGGAAACCGAAGCCCTCCTCAATCCAGTCCATGAACGGCTGGGCGCAGGTGAACGTGAATACAAACATCAAGTAAATAATGGCGAGGAACAGCGGGAGACCCACATATTTGTTCGTCATTACCGAGTCTATTTTGTCGGAAATTTCGCGGCGGCGTTCGCGCGTCATGGATATTGCGTCGCTGCACGCGCCCGCAAGCATTGCGTAGCGTCTGTCGGCCATGAAGCTTTCGGAGTCAATCGCGTGGCTGTCCGAAAGGTGGGCGATTTGCGCCTTGACCTCGTCCTTGACGGGGAGGAAGTCGGCGATTTTCGCGGTGCACGAGTCGTTTTCGAGCAGCTTGATTGCGAAGAAGCGCGACGGAATGTGCGCGAAACGCTCAATTTTAAGCGCGTCGATTTTCGCGGCGACGGCGTTGATTGCGTCGTCTGCGTCCGCCCCGTAGGTGAGCATGGGGACGTTGTGCGCGGGAAGCTTCTTGATTGTTTCGGCAAGCTTTACGACAAGCTCCTTCATGCCCTCGCCCGTGCGTCCGATTGTCTGCACTATCGGCGAGCCGAAGTATTTTTCGAGCTTTGCGATGTCGAATTTCATTCCCTTTCTGCGGGCGTCGTCGCTCATGTTGAACGCCAGAATCATGGGAATGTGGAGTTCGGCAAGCTGGGTCGTGAGGTAGAGGCTTCTGCGGGGAATCGAGGAATCCACAACATTGAGGATAAGGTCGATTCCGGGCTTGGTCAGTTCGTTGAAAACGACTTCCTCTTCGGGCGAACCCGACGACAGCGAATACACGCCGGGGAGGTCGATAAGCTCGATTTCCAAGTCGCCGATTTCGAACGTGCCCGACTTGCTTTCAACCGTCACGCCGGGATAGTTGCCGACGTGCTGGCGCGTGCCCGTGAGGTCGTTGAAAATCGAAGTTTTGCCGCAGTTAGGATTGCCCGCGAGCGCAACTCTGAAACGTTTTTTCATTTTTGAAGGTCTCCTATCAAAATCTTTTTAGCGTCCTCCGAGTGGAATGCCATGCTTGTTTCCATGACCTTTACTCTGAGGAGTCCGCCGAAGGGGGCTTTCGCTTCGAGGATAAGCTCCGTGCCGGGCATGATGCCGACGTCGGCGAATTTCTTTTTGCCGCGCATGTCGGGCAAAATTTTCACGATTTTCGCCGACGCGCCGACGGGGAGGTCGGCGAGCGTGGCGTTTTCAGATTTTTCGTTCTTTTTCATAATTTCACTCTCGTATGGAGCGGCATTAGAAAGTTATTTCGGCTCTCGCGCCGAGAACATACGCGGTTTCCTTCGCGCCGCTGTCGCTGTTTACCGGATTCATGAAAATCTGGAAGTCGGGCTGAATGGCGATTGCGGGCGTGAGCTGGCAGCGGTAGGTGATTTCGAGCGTGCCGTCGTAGTGCTGGCCGAAGTCGGCGCGGGCGTCGCGTTCGTTTCCGATGACCGAGTAAGCAACCGCGAATACGTCGTCGTCGCGGCCGGGAATCGGCGCAAACCAGTTCAGACCGAAGTCGGCGTAGAAGTTGTTGTCGGACGATTTCGACGAGGGAACGAGACCCAAGCGGACAAAACCGCCGAGCTTTGCGTTGCCTTCGGAGTCGTTAATGAAGTCCTGTTGGAGGCCTACGAAGAACGAGTAGAAGTTTCTGTCGTCGAATTCGTCGAAGTTGACTTTCGAGGGGTCGCTGTGGTAGTTGCCGCCGAATACTACGCGGCCGGCGAGGTCGCCGATGGAGTAGTTGTAGCCGAACTGGTACCAGAAGGCGATTGTGTCGAAAGTGTTGGAGTAGTCGAAGCCGTTGTTCGAAGAGATGTCCGCACCGACGTTGCCGTTATAGAGGCCGAACGTTGCGTCGAAGTTGCCCACCGAGTAGTAGACTACCAAGCCGAGCGTCGCTACGTTGTACTGCGAGAACAACTGCGCGGGCGCGACATTCGGAATAGCTCCGAGCGACGAATTGAGGAACACGTCGGAATAGTCCATGCCCATGAAGTCTTCGTCTGCGGCAAGCTGTCCGATTCTGAAACCGAAGTTGCCCGCTTTCGTTTCGAACTCGTTGGCGTAGTAGATTTCGAAAGCGCGGAGCATTTCGCCCGCGACGATGTTCGAATATCCGCCCTGCGACGATTCGAAGCCGAGGTCGCCGCCGTGCGACGCCGTATAATAGAACGCGCTTACGCCGATTTTACCGGCGTGTTCGACGCCCGTTGCAACCGACAAGTCTTCTTCAAAGCCGACCGTGAAGAGCGAATCGACCACGTTCTTGATATTGTTGCCGCGCGTGAAGTTGCCCCACGCTTCGCCCGTCCATACAACCGAGGGAGTGAAACCCGTGTCGGCGGAGAGCTTTTCGGTGGCGTCGGCAAGGAACAGGCTGTCCTTTTCGTACCATTTCTGGGTCTCCGCGGTAGCTTCGCCCTTGACCGCTTCCGCTTCGGGAGCGGCTACGGTGTTTGCGCTCTGCGCGAACGCGCCGAGAGCCGTTAATGTTGCGCACATTGCCAGTGCAGTTTTTGCAGTGTAGTGTTTCATTGTATTGTATTCAAATGTCCTTGAAGTTAGAGCCAACTAACATTCAATTTTCGGAGGCGTATAAAAGTTAGCCGCATTTAACTTGTCAACAAAAAAGTTAATCTTTTCTAACTTTTTTGTTTTTCCGAAAATCCCTCCGCGCCCCGAAACCCGCGCAGGAACGGGGGAAAATGCGCGCCGACGCCGCGCGGAGCGAAGTTTTATGCGCTTTTAAATGTTGCAAAAAAGACCGATTTCCAATTCAGTATGACCAATGGACAATAAAAAAGCTATCGTCATAGGCGCGGGCGTCAGCGGCATGACAGCCGCGCTGAAACTCAAAGACAGGGGCTTCGACGTCGCGGTTCTCGAACGCGAAACCCGCGCGGGCGGCGTAATAGGCACGTTCGCAAAGGACGGCTTCAAGGCGGAAAGCGGCTCGAACACGGTGATGGTTCAAAGCAAAAAAACTTTGGACTTCCTCGACAGGCTCGCAATCAAGTCGAAGCTCGAAACCACAAATCCCGCCGCAAAGAAACGCTTTTTTGTAAAGTACGGCAAGCCGCAGACGGTGCCGATGGGTCCGCTCTCGCTGCTGACAACGCCGCTGTTTTCGTTCTTCGGCAAGCTCAGGCTTCTCTGCGAGCCGTTCGTAAAGCCGCTCGACGCCGAAGACCCAAGCATGGCGGAATTCGTCTTGTACCGCTTCGGCAAAGACGTGCTCGACTACGCAATCGACCCGTTCATGGGCGGCATATACGGCGGCAACCCCGAAAAGCTCTCGGCAAAATACGCGTTCCCGCCGTTCTGGAATTTGGAGAAAAAATACGGCTCGATAATACGCGGGGCAATCAAGTCCATGAAAGAAAAGAAAGCGACGGGCAACTTCTTCAAACCCATGACGATTTCATTCGAAGGCGGCATGGAAACGCTCGCCAAGGGGCTTGCCGACAACCTCGGAGACTCGCTCAAATGCGGCGCGAAAGTGCTTTCGATAGACTTCGGCGGCGACGGCTGGCAGGTAGAATGGGTGGCGGGAGACGAGGAAATTTGCGACAACTACGACGCGCTCGTAATAGCGGTCCCCGCGGCTGAAATCGCGAATCTGCCGACGGCGGGAAGCCTCGCCGCCGCCCTCGCGCCCCTCGACAGAATAGAATACGCGCCCGTGGCGACATACACAATGGGTTTCCCGAAAGACGCCGTAAAAAACAGGCTCGACGGCTTCGGCGCGCTCACGCCCTCGGCGGAAAAACTGCACATTTTGGGCTCGCTGTACGTCTCCACGCTCTTCCCGAACCGCGCGCCCGACGGCTTTGCGACGCTCACAAACTACGTCGGCGGAACGCGCAACCCAGAGCTCGCGACGCTTCCCGAAAGCGAAATGAGAAAGCTCGTGCTCGAAGACCTGTCGAAAATCCTCGGAGTATCGGGAGAGCCTGTCTTCGAAAAACTTTTCTTCCACAAACACGCAATACCGCAGTACAACGTGGGCTACGGCGAATTTCTCGAAGCCGCCGACGAAGCGGAGCGCAAGTTCCCGAACTTGTCGCTCGTGGGCGCGTACCGCGGCGGCGTGGGAGTAAGCTCGTGCATCGAAAGCGCGCTCGCGGCGGCGGCGAAACTCGCCGACAGACTTTCTTGAAGTGGCGGAAGCGCGGATAATCGTAAGCCTCGGCTCGCCCTCCGATTTCTCGGCGGGGGCGGCGGAGGCTTTTTTGCGCGAGTTCCTCTCCGACCCCCTCGTGCTCCCTCTGCCCTCGCCTTTCAGGGGATTTCTCGCCCGCAGGGTGGCGAAAAAACGCGCGGCGGCGTACGCAACGCAGTCGGAAAAATTATCCATTAACGGAAAATTTATAACCAAGCGCTACGCCGAATCGCTCGCCGAAAAAGTCGGCGCGATTTCGGGCGTGCCGACATTCGCGGCGTACAGATACGGAGAAAACGACATAGCCCGAACCGTCGCAAAACTCCGCGAAAGCGGCTTCGACGAATTTTCGTTCGCCGCCGCCTACCCGCAGTTTTCAAACGCAACGACGCTCTCGGCAAAACTCGCGGCGGCGGAGGCGGCGCGCGGGCTTAAATTCCGCTTCGCAAAGCCCTACTTCGACAACCCGCTATACATAGACATGCTCGCGGAGTCGCTCGGGCGGCTCGGCGGCTGCGGCGCAATTATAGCGTCGTTCCATTCCGTGCCCGAATCGCAGCGCAGCCCCTACGCGGAGCAGTGCGAACGGACGGTGTCGCTGCTCTGCGAAAAATCTGGGCGCGGCGACATCATGCTGGGCTGGCAGTCGAAGACGGGGCGCGGCAGGTGGCTTGAACCGACGACGCGCGGACTGCTCGGCAAATGCGCGTCGCGCGGAATAAAAAAAGTCGGCGTTATCTGCCCCGCGTTTTTTTGCGACTGCACCGAAACCCTCGCCGAAATCGACCGCGACGCCCGCGCGTATTTTCTTGAACGCGGCGGGGAATCGTTCGAATATGCACCGTGCCCGAACGACTCGGACGCGCAGGCAAAACTTTTCCGCAACATTTTCGAAAACATAAAATGACAAACGCAATTTTAATTCTCGCCGCAGGGCTTCTCTATCTGGCGTCTTTCGCCTCGGTGAATTTCGGGGCGCAAACGGAAACCAAAAAACGCCGCGCGTTCGCGGCGGCTCTCGCGGGATTCACGTTCCACACGGCGGCTCTCGCCCTGCGCTACTGGCGGACGGGCTGCGCGCCCGTGGCGACCTCCTACGACCTGCTCGAATCGGTGGCGTGGATTTTCGCGGCGGTGCAAATCGCCGTCGCCCGCCCGTCGAAAAACGGGCTTGCGGGGATTTTTTCTATGCTGCCAGCGGGGATTCTCGCCCTGCTGCCGCTCGGCTGCCCGATGTTCGCCGCGGCGATGGACGGAACGCCGAAAGCGTCGGTGCAGTTCGCCGCCGCGCACGGAGTGCTCGCAGCGTTCTCGTACGCGTTCATGGCGGCGGGCGCGGCGTTCGGGGCATTGTTTTTGATGCAGCAAAAATCCCTGCGGAACAAAATCGGCGGAGGCGCAAAAAAAGCCCTGCCGCCGCTGCAAACGCTCGAACGCGGAACGGGAGCGTTCGAGGCCACCGCCGCGCTCTCGATGCTCGTCTCGATTTCCGCGGGAATCGCCGCCGCGGGAAACGCGGAAATCGGCGGTCTTTCCGCGCTCAAATTCGCGGCGGGCGGCGCGTTGTTTGCGGCGCAAATCGCGGTCTGCGCGTTCGCCGCGGCGGGAACACTGCGCGGGGCGCGGCTGTCTAAAACGGCGGTAATGCTCTTCGTTGCGGCGTTGTGCGCCCTCGTACCAATCGAAATAGGAAGGACACTCCAATGAACACCGAAAACATATCGGAGAAACTTAAAAATCTGATGCGCGGCAAAAACTATGTGCCGAGCACCGCGCACGAAATCGCGCTCGAACTCGGACTGGGGCGCAAGGACGTTTTGAAGCTCAAAAACCTGCTCGCCGAAATGTCCAAAAACGGCGAAATCGCGCGGGTCAAGGGCGAGAGGTACGGCGCGCTCGAAGAGCTCGACCTCGCGAGCGGGACGATTGAATTCCGCCCGAGCGGCCGCGCCCACATGCGCATGCCCGACGGCACGAGCGCGGAATTCAAGCCCGAAGACACGGGAGTCGCCCTCGACGGCGACAAAGTCCTCGCGCGGATAATCCCCAACGGACGCGGACGCTTCGGCAACACGCGCGGTGCGTTCGGAAAGAGGCGCAAGCCCGACTTCAAATCCGACGACGGCAAAAAATACGCGCGGGTCGTGAGGATTCTCGAACGCAAGACATACAAAGTGGTGGGCACGCTCCGCCGCTCGTACAACTTCTGGCACGTCGTGCCCGACGACCCCAAATTCTTCTACGACGTCATCGTCGCCGACCCGAAAAAATCGGGAATCTCGCCCGTGCCCGCCGAGAACGACAAAGTCGTCGTGCGGCTCAACGAGTGGACACAGCGGCACATAAACCCGTCGGGCGAAATAATCGAATCTCTCGGCGAGAGCCACACGCCGATGGCGGAGTACCGCGCAATCCTCGTAAAATACGACCTTTCGGAGACATTCCCCGACAACGTGCTCGCGGAAGTCGCGAAAGTTCCGCAAAAGGTTTCGACTAAGGAACGCGCGGGCAGATGCGACATGCGCGGAAAATTCACAATCACAATCGACCCCGAAGACGCAAAGGATTTCGACGAC
>DHMA01000104.1:0-262 GCA_002405555.1 Opitutia bacterium UBA4654 | reverse complement strand
ATCGCGGACGTGTCGCACTACGTCGGGAAAAACTCCGCGCTCGACAGGGAGGCGGAGGCGCGGGGCAACTCGACATACCTCGTGGGAACGGTAATCCCCATGCTTCCGTTCGAGCTTTCCAACGGCATTTGCAGTCTGGTCGAAGACGAAGACAGGCTCGTGAAAAGCGTGTTCATGAAGTTCGACAAAAACGGAAAATGCAAGAGTGCGCGCTTTGCAAACTCGGTCATCAGAAGCTCCAAACGCCTCAGCTACGAGCAGG
>DHMA01000099.1 GCA_002405555.1 Opitutia bacterium UBA4654 | reverse complement strand
GTCCTCTTCGTCCTCGTCGTCGTCTTCGAGCGAGTACCCTTCGGGGACGTATTCGAGAATGTCCTCTTCGAGGTCTTCGATTTCGTCGTAGGTTTCCTCGTCTTCGGATTTTTTGTCCTCTTCGTCCTCGTCGTCGTCTTCGAGCGAGTACCCTTCGGGGACGTATTCGAGAATGTCCATAACTTCGTGGAAGACGTGGATTGCCCGCCCTTCCATGTAGTCGTTCGAATAGTTTTCGCGGATTTCCTCTTCGAGGTCTTCAATCGCCACGTCCTTTTCGAAGTGGAATGTGTCGTTGAGCATTTTGACCTGCAACTTCGTGATGTGGTCGAGAAATTCCGCGTATGCCGAGCGTTCGTCGTCGAGAATGTCGGGCAGGAGGAAGAGCTGCTGTTCGTCGGCATCGAAAACGGAGTCGTCGGTGCGGACTATTTTCACGTCGTTGTCGGCGGTTTTCGATTCGATTGCGAAGGGAATGAACGCCTTTTCCACGAGCGAGTCGTCAAGCCCGTATTCGCGGAGTCCGTCGAGGGTGTCGAGCAGGTGCGCCGCCTGTCGGGGGTCGATGACGCTGAGTCCGTCGATGTCCCAGTTGATTTTGTCGTTTGTTTCGGTGACCCACCAGTTGAGGTCTTTGCCGAGTCTGATTTTGCAGCGCGTAAGTTTGGGTGAAGTTTTCGCCATAATAAGTCAAAAAATCTAATGCGGACTATTCAAGTTTTGCCCGCCGTATTCAAGCTTTTTCTATCGAATATTATTAGTATCCGCCCGACCGCGCCCGTTCCGCAAAAAAAACGGACGCCCTTTGCGGGTGTCCGTCTTTGCTCTGTCTCGGTTTGCGGTGTTATTCCTCCGCCGCTTCCGACGTTTTGCCCAGTTCCCACGGTGCGGAGCCGTTGGGGGCGGGCAGGTTGAAGCGCATGCAGCACGATGTCGTGATTCTGAGCGCGAGGGCGTCGAGGAATTCGCGCGGGTATTTCTTTTCGGACATGCGGGCGAGCAAAATCGGTTCGCCGTAGAGCGTGTAGAAAATCTGCGCCCAGTAGAGGTGTCTCCACCAGAACGTGTCGGTCGCGGTGAGTTCGGGGCGGATTTTCGAGAGCAGTGTGCACGCCTTTTCCATTGCGTCCGCGCCGAGCTTCATGACCATTCTGCTTGTTTCCTTGTCGCCGTTTGTGAGCATTGCAATCACGAGGCCGAGCAGGTGCGGAACTTTGCCGCGCGGGCCGTGGAACGCGCCGATTATGCGCTTTGTCGCCGCGTAGAGGGCGTCGGAAAAAGTCTGCGGATTGTTTACGTCTACGTTGTCGAATTCTTCGCCGATTTTTTCGAGGTTCGCGTTTTCGATGATGTGGTAGCGGAGGGTCGCGCGGAAGAGGTTTTCCTTGTTGTCGAAGTGGTAGATGAGCGCGCTGGGCTGTACGTTTGCGATTTCCGCAATGTCGCGGATTGTCGTTCCCGCATAGCCTCCGTTGGCGAACGCCTTGCCCGCCGCTTCGAGGAGTTGTCTTCTTTTTCTTGTTCCCTGAATGTTCGCGCCCTTACGCGCGGAATGGTTTTTTGTCATAATAGTTCCCTTGTACTTGTATAATATGCTGTTTGATTCTTTTCCGTGAAAACTATCGGAATGGTATCTATGACAGCGGATTTTGTACAAAGTGTCAACGTAAAACTCTCTTTTTGTGGATTTTTTTTAATTCGGCGGCGACGATGTGTTTTAGCACACGCCCATTCTGAACATTTTGCGTTTTTGGGTTTTTTTAGAAAATTTTTACGATAATTGTTAGCGCGGTAAATCGTTTGAGCGTTTTTTGCTTCCGATTTTCTCAAAAAAAAGACGCCGCCGTGAAACGGAAGCGTCTTGAAAGTCTTGCTGTCGGGTTTATTTTTCGAGCTTCGGGTGTCCGAATAGCCTGCGCACTATGTAGTAGAACACGGGCGTCATAATGCAGCCCAAGAGCGTAACGCCGACCATTCCGAACATTACCGAAGTCCCCAGCGGTTGGCGGAGTTCGCACCCCGGCCCCATTCCGTAGGCGAGCGGCACTACGCCGAATATGAACGCAAACGACGTCATCATGATGGGGCGTAGTCTGTTTTGCGACGCCATTGCGAGGGCGTGTTGGAGCGTTTCGCCCTTGTCTTCGCGCTGTTTTGCGAATTCGACGATGAGAATCGCGTTTTTGCACGCAAGCCCGATTAGCACCACGAAGCCGATTTGCGCCATGAGGTCGTTTCCGAACCCGCGGTAGTTTATGCCGAGCAGCGCGAAGAAAATCACGAGCGGCACTATGAGTATTACCGACAGCGGAATTGTCCAGCTTTCGTAGAGCGCGGAAAGCAGCAGGAAGACGAATATTGCGCAAATCGCAAAGATGTAGACCGATGTGTTGCCCGCCTTTTTCTCTTCGTATGCGATGTCCGTCCACTCGATGCCCATTCCCTGCGGAAGTACCCGCGCGGCGATTGCCTCAACCTCGCCGATTGCCTCGCCCGTGGTGTAGCCCTTTGCGACGTTTCCGAGAATGTCCGACGTAAGGTAGAGGTTGTAGCGCGAAAGCCCGTTCGGCCCCACATATCTGCGAATGCTCGCAAGCGACCCAAGCTGCACGTTTTCGCCGCGCGTGTTGGGGATTTTCAGCTTGTAGACGTCGGCGATGTCGCGCCTGTTGCCGCCCTCCGCCTGCGCCATTACGCGGTAGACGCGTCCGAGAATGTTGAAGTCGTTGACGTACACCGCGCCGAGGTTGTACTGCATTGTGGTGAAGATGTCGCCAATCGAGAGGTTGAGCTTTTGCGCGCGCTCGCGGTCGATGTCGATGTACAGTTGCGGGTTGGTAAGTTTGAATGTGGAGTACGCGCTTGAAATGCACGGCAATTTCTCCATTTCGGCAATCATTATGTTTTTGTATTTTTCGATTGCCCCGAAGCCCAGTCCCGCCCTGTCTTGCAGCTGGAACTTGATGTCGCCGCCCGACGCCATTCCCGGCACTACCGCGGGCGTGTAGAGGTTGATTTTAGCCTCGGTGATGTTCTCGTTGAGGATTTTGTTGGCAAGCTTCATGAGCGTTTCGAGGTCTTCGCCCTTTTCGTCGCGTCCGCGCTTGTCTTCGAGCCTGAACGAGGCGCGTCCCAAGTTCGACATTTTGTCGCCCGCGATTGTCGTCAGAAGCCGCGTGCCCTTCATTTCCTTGTCGAGAATTTTGCCCGCCTTGTCCATCACGTTGAGCGTTCTCTCGAAGCTTGCGCCCGCGGGAAGCTCGAACCTTGCGCTGAAAAAGCCCCTGTCCTGTTTGGGAATGAAGCCCGACGGCGTTTCCTTGAAGAGGTTTACCGTAGCCCACAGAAGCCCGAAATAGACAAGCACCATGAGGATTGCGCATTTGAGCAGCAGCTTCACGAGCTTTCCGTATGCGGACGCGGTGAAGTCGAAGCCCGCGTTGAACCAGCGCAGGGGGTATCCTATCGTGTAGTGCCACGCGATGTCGAAGACTCCGCGTTTTTCGGCGTGCCCGTCTTTGAGGAAGAGGGCGCAGAGCGCGGGGGTCAGTGTGAAGGACACAAGCCCCGAAATTATCGTGCTCGACGCCACCGTCAGCGCGAACTGGCGGTAGAACTGCCCCGAAATGCCCTCGATGAACGCCGTCGGAATGAACACGCTCGAAAGCACGAGCACGATTGCAATCAACGCGCCCTGCACCTGCGTCATCGCCTTTTTCGTCGCCTCCTTAGCGTCGAGACCGTCGCGCATGTTGCGTTCCACGTTTTCGACGACGACGATTGCGTCGTCAACGACGATGCCGATTGCGAGCACCAAGCCGAACAGCGAAAGGTTGTTAATAGAGAACCCGAACAGGTACATGAAGAAGAACGTTCCCACGAGCGAAACGGGAATCGCGAACAGCGGAATCACTGCCGCGCGCCAGTTTTGCAGGAACAGAAGCACCACGAACACCACCAGCACAACCGCCTCGAAAATCGAGCGGTAGACGGCGTTGATTGAGTCTTTGACGTATTCCGTGGCGTCGTAGCTGATTGCGTAGTCCACGTCGTCGGGGAAGCCCTTTTTCATCTCCGCAAGCTCGGCGCGGATTCTCTTGACGGTCTCGATTGCGTTTGTTCCGGGGAGCTGGTACATGCCGAGCGTAACCGACGGCTTCAAGTTGACGAAAGATTCGTTCTCGTAGTCGTACGCGCCAAGCTCTACTCGCGCGATGTCGCGCAGGTGCACTATGCGTCCGTCGGGCTGGTATTTTACGATGATTTCGCCGAACTCCTTTTCGGTGGAAAGTCTGCCCTGCGCGTTGATGAGAAGCTCGAACGCCGCGCCCGTTTCGAGCGGCGGTTTGTTGAGGCTGCCCGCGGCGACCTGCTTGTTCTGCTCCTGCAACGCCGAAATCACCTGCATGGGCGAGAGGTTGACCGCCGCGAGCCTGTCGGGGTCGAGCCAAATGCGCATGCTGTATTCCTTCGACCCGAACGTCGTGAATTCGCTCACGCCGTACACGCGCGAGAGCCTGTCCTGCAACTGCGTGATTGCGTAGTTTGAAAGGTACACTTTGTCGCGCGTGCCGTTGGGCGAGAAAAGGTTGATTGTAAGCAGAATGTCGGGCGAGCGTTTCTTTACGTTTATGCCGATGTCGCGCACTTCCTTGGGCACGCGGTTTTGCGCCTGCATTACCTTGTTTTGCACCAGAATCTGTGCAAGATTCACGTCCACGCCCGTCTCGAACGTGATGATGATGTTCCACGAGCCGTTCGGACGCGCCAGACTGCTCATGTACGCCATGCCCTCCACGCCGTTGAGCTGCTGTTCGAGCGGCGCGATTGTCGTGTCCATTATGACTTCGGGCGACGCGCCCTTGTACGTTCCGTAGACCACGATTGTCGGCGGCGAAATGTTAGGGTACTGGGTAATCGGAAGACCGAGGTACGCGAGCGCGCCGACGAACGTTATGATGATTGATATTACCCCCGCGAAAATCGGGCGGTCTATGAAGAAATGCGAAAATTTCATTTATTTTCGGACTCCGCGCTTTTCACGGGTTTAACTTTGCTGTGCGGCGTTGCCCTGTGCAGCCCGCTTACCACGACGCGGTCGGAGGCTTTCAGCCCGTCGAGTATTATCCGCTTGTTCCCGAAAAGTTCGCCGACCGCAACCGCGCGGTATTCGGCGATGTCCTTGTCGTTTACCACCATTACATACCTGCCGACGAGGTCGGTGCCTACCGCCGCTTCGGGCACGAGCATGTGCTCGACGGGTTCGCCCGCCCGCAGGAGGATTTTCGCGAACATTCCGGGGTAGAGCTGTTTTTTGTCGTTCGAAATCTCCGCCC
This sequence comes from Opitutia bacterium UBA4654, assembly GCA_002405555.1. Taxonomy (GTDB): domain Bacteria; phylum Verrucomicrobiota; class Verrucomicrobiia; order Opitutales; family Intestinicryptomonadaceae; genus Merdousia. Next base: position 149 of record DHMA01000099.1, on the reverse strand, counting down.
TAAGCTCGATTGACGACGCGTTCAGGGTGTTGTCAACATACGTAACGCAGCCGAAGTGCGACGGCTCGGTTTCGTCGAGCAGCAGGAGCTTCACGGCGGGGCCGGTGTGCTTTACGGTGTCGATTGAGTCGAAGAGCTTGTTTTTCGTG